>JAHDWY010000004.1:17266-21888 GCA_023384315.1 Candidatus Hydrogenedentota bacterium
CACGGAAAGACACGGAAAGACACGGAAAGACACGGAAAGACACGGAAAGACACGGAAAGACACGGCGGCGCGTCCGTGTAGGTCCGTGCCGGTCCGTGTTCCCCTACACCCCGAACTGCCTCAGATGATGCTCAAAATGCACCACATGCAACTTCGCCCAACCGTCAACCCCGATGTCGCCGAAAAACGGGTGGGGGGGAGGCTCCAGGTCGCCGCTCTGGACGAGCGTCAGGTACTCCTCCAGGACGGCGTGGAGCGTCTCAGTATCTCCCGATGGGCAGAGGGCTTCGGCGGCCGCTGGGCCGGTGACGTTGCGCGGCATACGCACGATTCCGTTGATGATGAGGGGCCCGACAATCCAGCGGATGAACCAGTTTCCACGGGCAGGCACGGGCTTGCCACGGCCCATCGAATATCGGACGATTACCATGAGGTGGCCCACCATGCGGTCCGGCGTCAAAGTTCCCCAAGCCGGTTTGGCGTCGGGTCGCAATCGGCCCAGTCGAGCGATCAGGTCGTTTACGTAGTCATGGTCAAGCGGGCGCATGACGGCCTACTCGTACCGCAAGGCTTCAACCGGATCGACGCTTGCCGCTTTGACCGCCGGATACGCGCCGAAGAAGACGCCCACGGTCGCGCTGAATCCAAAGGCCACGACGATCGACCACATGGACGCCTGAATGGGGAACTGGGGATAGAAGAAGCCCATCACGAAGGTCCCTCCGTACGCGAGCAGGATTCCCGCTACGCCGCCGATGCAACTCAGCGTGATGGATTCGATCACGAACTGAAGGCCGATATCCTTTCGCGTCGCACCGACCGCTTTTCGGATGCCCACTTCCCGGGTCCTTTCTCGTACGGACACGAGCATGATGTTCATAATGCCGATGCCGCCAACGAGGAGCGAGATGGAGGCGATGCCGGACAACATGACTTTCAACGCAATAAAGATTTTGTCGAGCGTTTGAAGCATGGTGGTCTGGTCGATGATGGTAAAGTCTTCGGTATAGTCGTGCGCTGCGGTGAGGATCTCGCGCACCGATTCCGTTGCCGCCGCGGTCTCATCGGGACTGCTCGCCTGAATGACGATTTGGTACAACTCGTCTTCGCCGCCGTAGAACATCTGCTGGGCGCTCAACAAGGGCACGACCGCGATGTCGTCGATGTCGATGCCGAGCGTGACGCCTTTGGGCTCCAGAATTCCGACGACGAGGTGCTTGCTGCGGTTGATGGACACCTTCTCGTACATGGCGTTGTTTGTGCCGAACAACTCATCTTTCAATTTCGCGCCCAGCAAGCACACCTTCATGTTCTTGTCGAGGTCCGTTTCCGTGATGAACCGGCCTCGCTCCACATGAATATCCCGGATGCGTTCGATGGCGGGCGACACGCCGAAGACCATGCTGTTCCGCTCCCGGTTGCCGTAGCGGATCGCGCCGGCCCCGACGACCTCGGGAGACACGTCCTTGATCCCCACGCCGCGACGCTCGATTTCCTTGGCGTTTTCGTAAGTGAGCTTCCGGAAACTTCCGGCCACGATGGGCATCATGCCGGAGGTTTCCTGTTTGCCGGGAGTCACGATCAGGAGGTTGGTTCCAAGGTCGGCAAATTCTTTCGATACATAGGCTTGCGCGCCCTCTCCGAGGGCGACTAGGAGCACGACCGACAAAACGCCGATTGTCACGCCGACCATCGTCAGAAAGGCGCGAATCCGGTTCTGCGTAATCGATTCAATGGCTACGTTGAAGTATTCAATCCAGCCCACGTGGGCCTCCTCGAGACATAATGCCTTCTGGATTAGACCATGCATCCGGCCAACCAGATTCAGTCGGTGGATATCGGCAAATCTTATCACATCAACGAAGGCGACAGGAACGGCCGCCTTGAACCCCGAGACGCAAGGTCTTACGATAAACCCAGTCAGACCGGCGGGCGATTCGCTTCAGGCACTCACCAATACTCACCAATCGGGAGTTCACCATGTACTACATCATTGTGGGCGCCGGGCATGTCGGTTCCAATCTGGCGCACATCGCCCTCGAGGATGGTCACGAGGTCGCTCTGGTCGAAAAGGACGAAGAGCGCGCAACGGCAGCGAGCGAAAGGTTCGACGCGCTCGTCCTGCACGCCGATATTGCGGAAAGCGGCATTCTCACGGAAGCCGGTATCGAACGCGCCCACTGTCTCGTCGCCACAACCGGCGATGATTCGGCCAATCTCATGGCCATGTTTCTTGGCAGCGAGAACGAGGTGAAGACACTCATCAGCATCGTGAACGACAACGGTCACACGTCCATGTTCGAGCGTTTGGGCGTCAAGGTTTTCTTCGATCCTGATCTTCTGGTCGCTCAACAACTCTACCGGATGATCCGTACGCCGAGCGCCCGCGAACTGGTCGCCCTGCCGGACGGGGGAGAAATGTTTGATGTCACCGTCCCGGAAACGGCGCCCATCGTGGGAATGACCTTGGCCGAAGCGGTGAAGAAGAAGATTCTACCCCACGGGTTTGTTGTGGTCTCCTTACGGAGAGGCAAAGTTGTTCGCGCGCCGAACGGTGAGAGTAAGGTTGAGAGCGGGGATCATCTCACCATCTTCTCCGAGAAACGTGTCAGTGAAGATCATCTCAAGAACCTCACCGGTTAGTCCATCGTCTTGAATACCTACATCAAAATCGTGCTCCGCGATCTGGGCCTCGTGATGCATGTCCCCGGCGCCATGGCGCTGCTGATGGTGCCGCTGTGTTTCTGGTGGAGCGAAGATTACGCCGTGGCGTACTTCGGCGGCACCGCGCTCGCCGCGTTGGTCGCGGGTCAGATCCTGTATCACCTGCTCCGCGACGCCGGCGAAACTCGCCTGAGCCACGGAATGATGACGGCGGCGTTGGCCTGGTTGATCGTTCCGATCTTCGGTGCAGTTCCCATCTGGGGCGCGGCAGAATCATTGGCGTCGTTGCGGCTGACACCGGAAACGGTGCGTGAATTCCAGGATCCCTTGAATGCCCTCTTCGAGTCCTTCTCCGGCTTCACGGGGACCGGTCTCACCATGGCGTTGCGCCCGAGCCGGCTGCCCGCCTGCATCCAGTGGTGGCGCACGTTCACCGAGTGGATCGGCGGCGTCGGCGTTATCGTGCTGATGCTGACCATCGTCCGGCTAAATGCCGGCGCGTTCCGTCTCTACTTCTCCGAGGGCCGCGAAGACAAGATCGCGCCGACGGTCCGATCCACCGTGCGGACGATCTGGTGGATCTATCTGTTGCTCACCCTCGTGAGTGTCCTGGCATTTCGCGCCTTGGGGATGGAATGGTGGCCGGCCATCAACTACGGGATGACGGCGATCGCCACCGGCGGGTTCGGCGTCACGGATCACAGTTTTGGTGATTACGGCAATGCCATCAAGGTCGCGGGTATGGTGGTCATGCTGGCAGGCGCGGTGAGTTTTGCGGTCCATTTTCAGATTCTTCGGTACGGACGGTTTTCCGCCTTCTACAAAGACACCCAGCACCGCTTCCTGGCCCTGTTGACGGTCGCCGGGGTCCTACTCGCGACCCTCGAACTACGCTGGTACCGGGGCGAATGGACGTTTGTCGACCCCGCGTTCCAATGGATATCCGCGCTGTCGACCGCGGGGTTGCAGTCCGTCGATCTGAACGCATGGAGTCCCAGCGCGCAACTGCTGCTGGCGCTGGGCATGCTCATCGGGGGCGCGGCGGGTTCTACGGCCGGCGGATTGAAGCTGGTCCGGGTTGCCTTGCTTGAACGCGGCGTGGCGTGGCGGTTCAAGCGGCTGCGCAAGAAGCCTCACCAACTGCCCCGGTACGAGTTCAACGGGGGCGTGCTGTCGGAAGAAGAGGCGCAGGACAGGATTGAATCCGCGGCCATACTCACCATCATGTGGGTCGTGGTACTTTTCTTCGCCGTGATCATTCTGGTTCACTTCGTGCCCGAAAAATATACACTGGGAGAAGTGATGCTTGAAGTGGCGTCCGCACAGAGCAACGTGGGCCTGTCCACGGGGATCACGAATCCCGATCTGCATGGTTTTGCCAAAGGGATTCTGATGCTCGTAATGTGGATGGGGCGGCTGGAGATTGCGCCCGCGTTGCTGCTGTTGCTTGCGCCGATGCATCACCTGCGAAAACGTGCGGAGACACGATTACGCGTTTGAAGCCGTTGTCTCGATGGATCCCACGCGTTTGGCCAACTGCTTGGCGAGCGCGTCTGCCGTCTTTGGCTTGTCGTGCTGCACCATCACGCGAACGATGGGTTCCGTGCCCGAGGGGCGAATCACCACCCTGCCGTTCCCCTGCAGTTCTTCCTCCGCGGCCTGCCGGACGGCCTCGAGTTCCGCGTCGGAAGGCACCGGCCTGCCATTCAAGGGGACCGAAACGTGGCATTCCGGCAGCGGCTGATAGACGCTGGCCAGCGCGGAGAGCTTTTGGTCGCGACGGATCATGGTCGCGAGGACCTGCAGCGCCGCGATGAGCGCATCGCCGGTCACGTTGTGTTCGAGCATGACGAGGTGGCCGGACGACTCCCCGCCGACGATCAGCCCGTGTTCGCGCATGGCTTCCACCACATGCCGGTCGCCCACCTTCGTCCAGATGACCTTGCCGCCCAGCGGTT
>JAHDWY010000004.1:21898-23073 GCA_023384315.1 Candidatus Hydrogenedentota bacterium
TTGTGGGGGAGGGCGGTCCTGTCCAGCAGGTCCACGCCGAGATCGGCGTGCAAGGCGTTGCCATCCAGCAAGCGTCCTTCTTCATCGGCCATCACGATGCGGTCGCCGTCCCCGTCGAAAGCCACGCCCACGTCCGCGCGTTCGCGAATCACCGTGGCCCGCATGTCTTCGGGATGGACTGAGCCGCACTCTTCGTTGATGTTGCGGCCGTTCGGCGAACAGTGGATGGGGATCACTTCCGCGCCCAGTTCGCGCAGACTGTACGGGGCGACCTTGTACGCCGCCCCGTTCGCACAGTCGCATACGATGCGGAGCCCGTCCAGCCGCATGCCTTTCGGAAACGAGGCCTTCGCGAATTCGATGTAGCGGCCTACTGCGTCGTCAATGCGCCGGGCGGTACCAATCTCCTCGTGCGTTGGGCGCATGCCGTCGATCTCGCCGTTCACGACGAGCCTTGAGATCTCGTCCTCCATGTCGTCGACCAGCTTAAACCCGTCCCGGCCGAAGAACTTGATGCCGTTGTACTGAAACTCGTTGTGGGACGCGGAGATCATGATGGCGGCATCGCAGCGCAGGCTGCGCATGATGTACGACACGCCCGGCGTCGGCAGGGGGCCCACCAGCAGCACGTTCACGCCCATGGAACAGAGGCCCGCCGTGAGGGCGTTCTCAATCATGTAGCCTGAGATGCGCGTGTCTTTCCCGATGAGGATGGTGTGGCGCCGGGCCTCCTGCTGAAAGATATACCCGGCCGCGCGGCCAACCTTCAGGGCCGTTTCCGCGGTCATGGGATGGACGTTAGCGACGCCCCGGATCCCGTCCGTGCCAAACATGCGCTCACTCATGACTCCCCCGTCCTATAATGGCGTCGCTCATGCGCGCGACGCGTGCCATTCGCTTCACATCGTGAACGCGGACGGCATCCGCGCCGTTCGCAATCCCGATCGCTACGGTCGCCGCCGTGCCTTCCATGCGGTCGTCGACTGGCACATCCAGGACGACGCCGATGGTCGATTTATTCGACGTTCCAATCAGCAGCGGCCGCCCGAACCGCCTAAACTCTCGTAGCCGCCTCAGCATGGTTAAATTATGCTCCGGCGTCTTGCCGAATCCAAACCCGGGGTCCAGCCAGATCGCAGTCTCCGCGATGCCACGGCGGACCGCGAACGCCATCC
>JAHDWY010000005.1 GCA_023384315.1 Candidatus Hydrogenedentota bacterium
TGCGGCGGGGTGGAGAAGGACGGATACATCCACTGGTCGCAGCCGGAGATCGTGTTGTACGACGACACGCCCTCGGTGCGGATGAGCTACCCGGACTTCATCGAACTGGACGGCGAGTTCTTTGCGACGGAGACGCAGAAAAGCGTGGCGCGCGTGCACAAGCTTGATCGGGCTCTGCTCGAAGGCATGTGGAACCAGCACCGCAGCAAGACGATTGCGGAAGACGGTCTTGTGTTGCACGCCACGGGGGAGGATGCGAAACCAGGCAGCGAGATTGCCATGGCTCAGTTACCGAAACTGGAACCGGGCGGAGGATTCACGGTTGGGCTTTGGTTGAATGTCGAAAATGCACCCACAGATCAGACGCTTTTCTCCACGACGAATGACACGGGTGCGGGTATTGCCGTCGCACTCGCGGCGGACGGTAGCGTTCAGTTCACGGCATCGGATGGCACGACGACCCAAACCTACACGAGCGATCCCGGCGTATTGAGTGATTCCGGCTTGCATCATGTCGCAATCACCGCCGACGGGGGTCCGCGCATCGTAACTTTTGTGGTGGATGGCACGTTGTGCGATGGCGGCGAGGCGAAGCCGCAGGGCTGGTATCGCGTCGATCCCGCGTTGGTGGACTGCAACGGCTCGACGTCGATTCGGTTCGGCGAACTCTCGGGTGTGGCAATCGAATCCTTGCGCATCTACGACCGCTACCTGCGGACATCGGAAGCCGTCGGCAATTGGCGCGCAGGCGTGAGCGGTTCGGAGCCGGAGGGTGAGGCCTACGACGTGGTCGTATACGGCGGCACCGCGGGCGGCGCCATCACGGCTATTGCCGCCGCGAACGAAGGCTTGAGTGTTATGCTCGTTGAGCCCGGCACACATATCGGGGGGATGGTGTCCGGAGGACTGGGCCGGACGGACTTTGGCAATCAAGCCGTCATCGGCGGCATGTCACGGCACTTCTTTGAACGGCTCGGCGAGCATTATGGAGAGGACATCTCGTGGTTCTTCGAACCGCACATTGCCGAGGCTGAGTTCCGGGAATGGCTCGATGAGGCGGGCGTAGAGGTCGTGTTCGGGAAGCGTATTGATTCCGTGGAGAAACGCGGTACCGAGGTACGAGCCATGGTGATGGACGACGGAACGGTGTACCGGGCGGAAGTGTTTGCCGACTGCTCCTACGAAGGCGACCTGATGCATCGCGCGGGCGTGTTGTTCACCTGGGGACGCGAGAGTCAGGAGGTGTACGGCGAATCGCTGGCGGGCCGCATCGAGCGGAGTCCGAAGCACCAGTTCCCGGGGCCGGTCAATCCCTACGACGACAACGGCGACTTGCTGCCGTACATCTACCGCGGTCCGGCGGGCGCGCCAGGTCAGGGCGACCGCAAGGTGCAGGCGTATAACTTCCGTTTGTGTCTGACGGACCGGGAAAGCAACCGGTTGCCGTATCCGAAACCGGAGGGGTACGATCCGGCCAAGTACGAGTTGCTGAAGCGATACCTTGCAGCGAACCCGGAGTTGCCGATGGGCAAGGTGATGAATCCAAGTCCCATGCCGGAAGCCAAGACGGATGTGAACAACAACGGCGCATTCTCGACGGATTATATCGGTGTGAGTTGGGACTATCCGGAAGGGACCTACGAGCGGCGGGCGGAGATCTGGGACGAGACGCTCCGCTACATCCAGGGGTTCCTGTACTTCCTCGCAAACGATCCGAGCGTGCCCGAGGCGCTGCAACAGGAAGTGAATCAGTGGGGTCCCTCCGCGGACGAGTTCCAGGATACGGATCACTGGCCGCACCAGATGTACATCCGCGAAGCGCGGCGCATGGTGGGCGAGTACGTGATGCGCCAGAAAGATCTTCAGACCGACCGGGAGAAGGACGACTCCATCGGCATGGGGTCTTACAACTCCGACTCGCACCACGTGCAACGCATCGTTGCGGGGCCGGACGATTTTGACGGCGACGAGCCGTCGGCCATCAACGAAGGCGACATGCAGGTGCCCGTGCAACCCTACGAGATCTCGTATCGCGCGCTCGTGCCCAAGCGCGACCAGGCGACGAATCTGCTCGTGCCGGTATGCTGCTCCGCATCGCATGTGGCGTACTCGTCGATCCGCATGGAGCCGCAATACATGATCATGGGTCACGCGTCCGGCGTGGCGGCAGCACTGGCCATTCGCGATGACGTGCCCGTGCAGGATGTGCCCATCGACGAGTTGCAGGCCAAACTGAAGGAGCACGAGCAAATCCTGGGACCCGAGGATGTCGAGGCGCCGTACGTAAAGGTCTCAGAGTTGGATGGCATTGTGGTCGACAATCCCGATGTCGAAGTCATTGGTCAGTGGCGGCGGAGCACGTCGGCGGGGCCCTATGTCGGGTACGACTACATCCACGAGGTGGTCGAGGTCGATCAGCCGGACGCGAAGTTGCGCTATGTACCGAAGCTGCCGAAGCCGGGGAAGTACGAGGTGCGGTTCTCCTATTCGCCGAACCCCAACCGGGCAACCAACGCGCCCGTGACGATACACACGGCGGATGGAAGTGTGAAAGTAACCGTCAATGAACGCAAGAACCAAGGTGAACTGTCGCCGTTTGTATCCCTTGGCGTATTCGAGTTCAGCGGTTCTGGCGATGGCGTGGTCGAAGTCGGCGTGAACGATACGGACGGCTACGTCGTGGGCGACGCGGTGCAATGGTTGTTCATCGAGTAGACGGAGGAGATTCGCAATCGGGGATTGCGCACGCGATGGGCCTGGTTCCTGAAGTCAGTCCAGTAGCACGAGGGTGTCGGCGAGTTCGTTCACATCTCCGGATTCCCTGGGAAGGACCGGTTCGAGTTGTTCGCCGGCTTTCTCGATGCCGCGGGCGAGGGCCTTGGCCACATCGCCACTTCGGATATCTTCAACCAATTCCCGGCACAACGCGTCAATGGCGCGCTGCCCCAGTTTTTCCGTAACGGCCGCGTCCGCGAGAATGACGGCGGTGCGTTCGTAAAGGGAGACGTAGAATAGCAGCCCCGTTGCGCCGGCGGTGTGGTGGACGCGATCGTCGAAGAAGACCTGGCGCGCACGCGCGTTGACTTCGTCACGCATTTGGGCGGCCGGCGTGAAGAGCATGCGCAACCATTCGATGCGCGACGCAGCGAACGCGCCGAGCACGAATCCGACAACCATGGCGATGATGAGGGCGGGGAGATGATAGGGAATCCCAATTCCCTCCCATGAGCCCGTGCGGTCGGGAGCATATACCGGCAGCACGGTCCACGTCACCGCCATTAGCACGATTCCTAGAAACAGTCCCACGATGTCTTCGGGACGGTCGTAGCGGCCCGACGCGGTCGCCACGACGGGGACGATTTCGGCGGAGGTTCTGGATTCCGCGGTAGCCACCGCTTTTTCGACGGCCGTTTTTTGGTCATCCGTAAGGTACATTGTCGCGTTCGGCATGGGCCGTTGCTCCCCGTTCAGTTTGCTACCACGATCCGGTGGCGCCACCGCCACCCGAGAATCCTCCTCCGAAGGAACCACCGGAGAAACCGCCCGAACTCCGGCTACCGGCGAGGGCCTGGTAGAGGATGAATCCCAAGAGCGCGAAGACCGCGCCCCAGAAGAGCCAGGCCCAGCCGCTCGCGCCGCGCCGGATCAAGGAGACGACGGTAAAGATGGCGAGCCCGATAGCGCCCACGACCACGGCGTAATGCCACCACGGGCGCGGGCGTGTGGGCAGGGCGATGCCCCGGGCCATGTGATCGAGACTTTCCACGCCCGCGACGATGCCCTGTGAATAGTTCCCCTGCTTGAAATGGAAGATGATCTGTTCATCCATGATCTTCTGGCAGACCGGATCGAACTCGCGGCCCCAGTCCGCGCCGAGTTCGATGCGCGCTTTGCGATCCTGCGCGGACACGAGCAGCAGAATGCCGCGGTTCCACGACTGTCCACCGACTTCCTTGTAACCGATGCCCCACTGATCGAAGAGCAGGGTGGCGAAGGTTTCGATGCGAATGCCGGGCGGTCCGTACTGGGCCATGGACTCGATTGTGACGACCACGATAGGGATGGCCTGTGCCTGGAGCAAGGTGGCGCAGGTGTTCCGGATGGACTCCTTGTCTTGCTCGGAGATGAGTCCCGCCCGGTCAAGGATGAAATCAAACTCGCCCGGCGGTTCGAGGTTGATGGTGCGTTCTTGCGCGTGTGCGACGCTGATTGTAAGCGCGGCAATGCAGATTCCCAATCGCCCCATGTGAGATCGAATCATGTCGTCTCCTCGCAGTCGTGATTGCCCCTCCACCCTACCGGAAAAGAGTTGAGAGTGAAAGTGCGTGGATGGAACGCCTTTACAGCAGGGGAACTTCTACCGGGAAGGCGCAAAGAGGATCATGGTGGACGAGGGCGCCGTTCACGTACACGCGGAAGCCTTTGAGGCCGTCGGGCGTTTGCTCCGTGCTGGTGGCAGGCGCCCAGGCGATGGTGACGTCGCGATCGTGGTAGCGGATACCGTCGATGATGAACGGTCCCATGGACGGGTTGATGAGGGGGTGGAGTTCGAGGATGTCGTCCGCGCGTGGACGGAGCCCGGCGATATCGGCGATCAGCAGATCGATATAGGTCGAGTGATTGTAGTCGCGTTGCTCCGTGCGCCACTCGGCGTTGAGTCCGTTGTAGTATTCGCCGGTCCAGGGAAACTGCGGGTCTTGCTTGTAGTACTGGGCTTCGGTGTGCGAACGAAAGAGGCCGAACAGGTCCGCGGTACGCAACGGGCTTCCTGGATGTTCGCGCAACGTGGCAGCCATGGCGGAAAGGACAATGCTGTTGGCGTGGGGCCAAGTCGGGCCATTCCACATGCAACCGCCGATGCGCCGTCCGTAGAATATTTCGTCCTGCGAATAGGCAGGGCATTGCTTTGAGGCAGACGCAACAGGCCAAGGCGTCCAGAATTGTTCGGGATCGAGGATGGATCGCCAGGCGCTGAGATACGGTGCGGCGTCTGCACCGTCGAACATGGAGAAGTAGAAGGGATACACGCCGATCACTTCTTTGACCATGGCTTTCTCGTGTGTGTTAGGTTCGACGGAATAGAAGAACTGGTTTGCCGAGTCCCACAGCACCGATGCGGTCGCGTCCCGGATGGTATCGGCGATGCTGTGGTAATGCGCTGCCCCAGCCTCATCTCCCAGCGCGGCGAGCACGTGAGCGAGGTTGCGGGCATTGCCGTAGACGTACGCCGTGAGATCGACGCGTTCGAGATGCTGGTCCTGCTTTTCCGCGTCGAATCCCGTGAAATAGAAAAAGGAAGGCTGCCACTCCATGCCGGTCCACCAGTGGCTGTCGACGGTGAGCAGGCCGTCGTTGTCCGCGTCGTAAACGGCAAGCCAGCCATCGACGTTCCTCTTCAAGGCGTCCGCCCAGCGGGTCAGCGCGTCCGTGTCGGGCTGTACGCAATGGGCGTCCCACACGGTGGACGCGATCCAGTCCGTGTACTGGCCCGTACCGATTTCCGTGGGCCGGATGTAGTTGGGAAAGACGCCGTCGGGCTTGAGGTTGTTGCACCACGTATTGATGAAGCCGCGCACGTATTGGGGATCGCGGAGCCAGCGCAACTCCCGGACCTGATGTCCCGCCCCGTAAGAAATCACGTTGGGAAACCAGGTCGAGGTCCATCGTCCTTCCGCCATGGCCCAGTCCGAGAGCCGGCCTTCGCCGACGCGGAACAGGTTCTTCTTGACGATGCTGGTGGCGCGGTGCCAATACTGTTTCTGGATCTCTTCCCGTCCCGTGAAGGCGGGGACGTTTGCCGTGAGCCAGGACTCGTATTGTTCCCGGTGCGCCGCGAGCGCGTCCGGCGCGTCGATTGCGCGTTGCAGCGCCGCTTCCGCGTTGGTCGAACGGGTGCTCGACGCGACAAAGAGATCAAGGGACATTTCCTCGCCGGCCGCTACAGTAAGCGTCCGTTCCAGCTGCATGGGCGTGCGATGGACGCCTTCGATCACCGTGTCGCGGGGATGAATATAGAGGGCGTCGATATTCACGTTGCTTCCAGCGGAGATGGCGAGAAGCTTCACCTGCAAGGGTCCCGCCGCGATATCGCCGAGCGGATACGTTGTCAACGCGAAGTCGGAGGGGTTCTCCCCCCATCCTCCCGTAGGCTGCAGGGCCAAGCGCGGATGACGCCGTTGATTGGGCCGTTCGAGCAGGAAGTCCGCGATGTTGGGCTTGCCCCGCGCGTAGCGAATCGTGAGGCTCATGTCCTTCAGGTCTTCGGCGATATCAAAACCGTAGACCGCGAAGTGGCCGGCGTTGCCCCCGAAGTTGCTGCCGAGCACGCGTCCACCGCTGGCGCCGGCTTTCCGGTCCTCGCCGGTGCTGCCAACTTGTTGCGCGGGCGCTTCACCTTCGAGGGACAGGACGTTCTTCGCGACTGCCGGACCCGGCACCGCGGTGAAGCCGGGCATGTGTCCGATGGAGTGGATTACAAGGCCGTGGGCTTCCGTTACCCACTGAATCCGGTTGCCATCGAGCTTCGCGTTGGGAGACGGGATGGAAATGGTTACGGCGAGTTCTTCCGGTTCGGCGCCCGCGTTCGAGATAAGGAGCCGGCAGGCCATGAGGTCGTCGCCGGTGATCCATTTCGTGCCGGTTACGGACACGTTTCTGCCGCTTCCGGCCTGCTCGACGCGGTTGGGGTAGCTGACGCCTGCCGCCGGGATGACGAGTTGGGGGCCTGCTTTGAGGGAGACGTCGAATCCAATGCCATCGTTCGTCATCAGGTAATAGTGGATGGAGCCGGCGGGAAAACCCCAGCCGCCGGGATGCTGCGCCCAGAGGCACTCGCCCGACGGCGCCATGGGAACGTGCTGAACGTAGGGGCGGGCAAGCAATGTATCCACATCCGGACCCGCGAAGAGCCGGCCATCGGGGCCTACGGGAAGGAGGGGCGGTTGTGCAGCGACTGTCGAAATAAAGATGAGCAAACAAAATCCGGCCGTAAACAAGAATCCCCTCACGCAGCTAGTCCTTCCCAGCGAGCCATGCGTTAGTTAACGGATGTCGGCGTCCAACCACTTCAGGAGGGCCATGACCCCCCGGGCCTTTTTTAGCATGGTCGCCTTCAAGCCCAATTCACGGAGTTTCTCCTTGGCTTCGTGGCGCGACTTCGCAACGACGACTCCCCCCACAAACGACTTCTCTTCGTCGCCTTCGGCCCGAATGGCGTGGTACTCGAAGGTAGGCATCAACAGTCTCCCGTACTCTCGGAATGCGAGTGCCCGGCCGAACCGCGTCGGGCCGTTGGAACTACTTGGCGCATCGTTCCTGACCAACTCCGTCTTCTTCATTCTAACATGGGATTGGCGCTTTGCCAATGGAGAGCGGGTTTTCCAACCCGCTCCGCCCGGGCCTTCAGGTCGACCCGGGGGCCGGCGATTGGGGGAGGCTATCCTGGGCACAGAGAGTTGAGCGCATTGGTGGACCAAGTTAAAGATCCCTCGGCTGGGCGGGTTGGAAGACCCGCCCTCCGGTTCGCTAGCGAACTCAGATCGCATTTTTGAAACGGGTACGGAGGCCGATCTACACTGCGCCCCCTTTTTTCTTTGTCACGTAGAAATCCAATAACAATACACAAGATCACTGCATTTACCGAGTTGCAGTGATTGGGGAGCGATCGAACGAAAATGCCCCGTTTCCTGCCGAAATCTGTTGTGTGCGTCCGCGAGGGGTACACCCGCGGACGTCTGGTATCCGATCTCCTTGCCGGGCTGACGGTGGGGATAATCGCGCTCCCCCTGGCCATGGCGTTTGGAATCGCATCCATTCCGGAATCGGTCGCGGCTGCTGACGGGGTCTCGCCGCCGGCGGTAGGCCTGTACACCGCCGTTGTAGCCGGGTTTCTGGTTTCGGTGTTCGGCGGAAGCCGGGTCCAGATCGCCGGGCCGACGGGGGCCTTTATCGTCATCGTCTACGACATCGCTGCGCGGCACGGGTTTGCCGGACTGGCGACGGCCACCATGATGGCCGGGGTCATCATGATCATCATGGGCCTGGCGCGATTCGGCGCCATGATCAAGTTCATTCCGTACCCGGTAACGACGGGATTCACGTCGGGAATCGCGGTGATCATCTTCTCCTCGCAGATCAAGGATTTCTTCGGTCTCGACATGGGCCCCGTGCCCGCGGAGTTCATGGAGAAATGGCAGGCGTACTCTCAACACGCCGCATCCTGGCAGGCGGCGCCGCTCGTGGTCGGCGCAGGTTCCTTGGCTATCATGATCGTGCTGCGCCGGTTTGCGCCACGCATACCCGGAGCAATCGTCGCGGTCGTCCTCGCTTCGGTTCTCGTGTGGTTTCTGGGACTCCCGGTAGACACCATCGGATCCCGGTTCGGGGAAATTCCGCGGACTTTGCCGGCGCCCCATCTACCTGCGTTCAGCTTTGAACTCGTGCGTGAACTCGTACCGGAAGCGACCACCATCGCGCTGCTCGCGGCCATTGAATCGCTCCTTTCTGCAGTGGTGGCGGACGGCATGATCGGCGGCCGCCACAAGGCGGACTGCGAACTCGTCGCCCAAGGCTCGGCGAACCTGGCATCCGTGGTCTTTGGAGGGATTCCAGCCACGGGCGCGATCGCCCGCACTGTCGCCAACATCAAGACCGGGGGGCGCACACCCCTGGCCGGCATCGTTCACGCGGCAATCCTGCTTGTCATCATGGCCGCGCTCGCACCCCTCGCTTCCACGATCCCATTGGCTACGCTCGCCGCGGTATTGATGATGGTCGCGTGGAACATGAGCGAGATCGATCATTTCCGGTCCATTCTGCGCGCTCCGGGGAGCGACATTGCGGTTTTGTTGACGACCTTCGGGCTCACGGTGTTTATGGACCTCACCGTGGCGGTTGGCGTCGGCGTCGTATTGGCGTCCATCCTTTTCATGAAACGCATGACGGAGGTGTCGAATATCGTCGACATCGCGCGGGAACTCGAAGATGGGAATGGCGGCTGGGATGAACCGGATGATCCCGATGCCGTGGCCAAGAAGGTGGTGCCGCACGGGGTGGAGGTCTACGAAATCACGGGGCCCTTCTTCTTCGGCGTGGCGGATCGATTGAAAGACGTGTTGCGTCAAGTCGAACCGCCGCCGCGGATCTTCATCTTGCGCATGCGGAAAGTGCCCGCCATCGATGCCACGGGAATGCACGCCCTGGATGAGTTTCACGACAAATGCGCCCGGCAGGGAACGGTACTGCTGTTGTCGGGCGTGAACCCCCACGTTCGGGAGGCCCTGGAGCGGAGCGGTCTGTTCGGTGACACGTTGGCAGGCAACGTGTTAGGGAATATCGATCTCGCCTTGGAACGCGCGCGGGAACTCCTTCCGTCGCATTGAGTCGAACTCGATTGGCCATAAGAGCCCCGTTTTTGCCATACTGTTCGTTCATCCCAAACGCAAAAATCCCCCTTGAGGAGTAGTTTGCATGATCACATACACAACATCCCTGGAAGGGATTTCGCCGGACAAGCTGAAAGGGTTTTTCGTAGGGTGGCAGAATCCGCCCTGGCCCGAGACCCATATGAAACTGCTGGAAAACAGCAGCCACGTCGTTCTCGCCATTGATGACGAGAAAGACCGCGTAGCCGGGTTTGTCACCGCCATGTGCGATCACGTGCTGAGCGCATCGATTCCCTTTCTGGAAGTGTTGCCCGAATACCGCGGGCACGGTGTGGGGGAAGAGTTGGTGCGGCGGATTCTCGACGAGATTGGCGATCTGTATATGGTCGATTTCGTGTGTCATCCGAACATGCAACCCTTCTACACGCGACTGGGCATGCGACCGTCGACAGGGATGATGCGGCGTAACGTGCAGCACCAAAAGGGACCAGGTTCACAAGGCGAACGAGACGGAACGCAGCTTTAGCGGGACCGCAGCTACATTCATTTGTGCTATGGTCGTAAACGGGCTATGGAATCATTGGGGGAGTCCTCGCCATGTTGCACCTTCTTATTGCGTCCATCGTTTGCGCGGCCGCCGAATTTCAGACCTTCGACGCGCCCGGCTACGACGAGCCGGTCAGCGGGGTCTGGTTTGAGAACGGCGAAGCGCAGAGCGCGCTGCCCCTGGGGGCGCTGGGCACGGGGTATATCGACCTTCGTTCGGATGGACGCTTCGGCGAGTCCACCGTGGAAAACAACTACCTGCGGCCCGCCCCGGTGGGATCGCAGAGCGGATGGTATGTCCAGGCCGGCGAGAAGCGCGCCGAGTTCCTGGCGGAGTCCGCGCCAATCGACGGAGTACGATTCTGGGGGCACGTACCCGCGGCGGATGTGACGCTGGAAGATGTGCTCGACCCGGTCGAAGTCTCGCTTCGCGCCTACGCGCCGCTCATTCCACATGATTACAGTTTGTCTGAGTTGCCGGTGGCGTTCTTCCGGTACCGCGTAAACAATACGGGCAGCGAGCCGATCCCGGTCGAGCTTGGCCTGCAATGGGATCTCAATCCCCCGCGGGCGGACAAGGCCGAAGGAAATGTGGAGGCCGCCCTTGCATGGCGGCGCGAATCGCTGGCTCCCGGCGAGACCTGGCACGTGACGCCGGTGCTCGCGTTCGCGACGGAAGCCAGCGAACTGCCCGCCACCATGCCAGGAGATTTGCAGGCGCTCGAAGGCAGCGCGGTGCCGCAAGGGCAGGCTTTTGCTTTCGACGATGTGAGTAATTTCTATCTCGATCCGCACGGCGGGTTCATATGGGACGCGCACAAAGAAGAATCCGCCGAGTTTGCGGGATCGCCAACCATCGGCCAACTCCTCTGGCAAATCGAGTACGACGAACAGAAGGCCGGGCGCGGCCCCAACGTGCCGTTCTCGATCGCACCGCGTGACGGAACGCTTCATACTACCGACGATCGCATCGCGGTAACGGTGACCGTGCGGCGGGCGGGCCGAAACGCGATTGCCTTGGACTATGCGATCGCGAATCGCACTGACGAGGCCATTCCAGATCTGCGGTTCGCCTTTGCAGCCAACTTCGATATAGGCGGACCGGGCAAGGAAGCGGATGATCGCGCCGCGTGGGATTCGGAGGGCGAGCGTGTGATCGTCGAATCCGCGGGAGCGGATACAGTAGTCGCGCTGATCGGCGATCCCGACGAGTACATCGTGAGCACGTGGCCCAACGCGCATATCGCGATGGACCGCCGACAACTGGTCGCGGTCGATGGATCGGACGCGCCGCCAGAAATTGTCCGCTACGGTGCCGACGTGTTTACCGTCCGCGGCGGGAGTTACGCGCTCGGCGCGTCGGGCAACGGTTGGCAGTTTGACAACAAGTTTGGCGAGGTCTTGCGCGCGACCGCCGCTCGCACGCTGCAACCCGGCGAGAACGCGGAAGTCACCTTCGCGCTGGCGTGGTATTTCCCCACCTGGGAATCGAGCGACGGCGAAGCGTTGCGTCACCGGTATGCGAAGCGTTTTGATAGCGCCTACGAGGTGTTGGAGTACTCGTTGCCGCAGCATGGGAAGGTCGACCATCACGTTGTCCAATGGCAGTCCCAAGTCTACGCGAGCAATGCGTCGCCCTCGCTCAAAGATGCGGTCATCAACAGTCTCTACATCCTGCCGCGCAATTCGTGGTGGCTGGATGATGGCCGGTTCTTCCAGAGCGAATCGTTTACCGGTTGTCCCATCACGGAGACACTGGTCTGCCGGTTCAACGGATCCTTTCCGTTGGCGCTGTTTTTCCCGGAATGCGAGAAGGCGACCATGCGCGAGTTCGTGAAGTGGCAGGGCGAGACCGGGCAGATCGCTTTCGGCTTCGGCACGCCCGCCGGCACGCAGACGCCCATGATGCACTTGCAGATTCCCATCGTGTCGTCGGAGTACGTATTACTCGCGTGGCGCAATTTTCATTTGTGGCAGAACGAGGCTTACCTGGATGAAGCCTACCCGTCGGTGAAGGATGCGCTGCGTTTCTGCATGACCCTCGACACGGACGGTGACGGGCTCATCAACGAAGCGCCCGGCAGCGAGACGGGTTTCCCCGCGAACCAGTACTACGACATTTGGCCGTGGTGGGGCACCAGCGCGTATACGGCGAGCATATGGCTGGGCGCGTTGCAAGCGGGGATCACGATGGCGGAGCGGAAGGAGGATGCGGCCTTCGCGGCGGAGTTGCAGGACTGGTTCAATCGCGGCGTGGCGGCGTACAACGACAAACTCTGGACCGGCGAATACTACCGGCTCTACAGCGGGACTGAGGACCGCCCCGCCAGCAACACCTCGTTGACCAACGCGCTCTGCGGACAATGGTTCGCTTACGCGAGCGGCCTGGGCGAGTTGGTGCCGCACGAGCGTATCGAATCCGTCGTCGATACCGTGTTGCGGCTCAACGCGCAAGCGACGCCCTACGGCGCGGTCAACGGCGTCAAACCCGACGGCAGCATCGACGCGTCGTTCCATGACCACTCCGCCGTGATCACCGTCGGCGAGGTCTGGAACTTCTGCGCCATGGCCGCCTTCGCCGGCCGCGCCGAAGACGCCATGGATCTCTTCGACCGCAGCTATGCCAACGTCGCGCTGAATCACAAGACGCCCTGGAACATCCCCTGGAGCCTTGACCGCGACACCGGCGCCATCAAATGGGGGATCAACTACTACTCCAACCCCTGCGTGTGGACCTTGTTCCAGGCCATGGACCCGGAAGCGTACGCGGGTCTGGGTAAGACGGAGTAGCGCTTGGTTTGCGCTCGACGGTTTGCGCTCGACCGTTACCGAGATCCCTGCTTTGTGATAGGCTTGTGGGGCGGTGCAGGTCACGTCGGCGGGTTGTGGAGGCGACGGAAGAACCAAACGGTTCTCGGAGGGTGAGGACATGAGGATGATGGCCCAATACTGGATCATCATGCTGCTCGCCCTTGCACCGGGTTGTTACTCGGGCGGGTCCGTCAGTGTGACTGGTCCCGAGTTCGGTTTTGGATCATTCATCGACAGCATCCCGAGTTTTCCCTATGACGCGCCCGCTTCTCGGCAAGAGCGAACTATCGACGCGTTTCCAAAACTTGAGATCGGTATGGACAAAGAACGCGTCAGAGAGCTCTTGGGCGATCCTGACGCGGAGTTTCTGCAATACGCCGGAAAGAACGAGGACGTGTTCCTGGGCTCGTCTTGGGGCTACTACCTGCACCGCCATGACGCCGAACTTGTAAACGATGAGCACGACAGGACCGTCTTCGTTGAATTCGATGCGTCCGGCAGAGTAGATCGGGCGAGGCTCGATGAGCCGCGATCCGTGTTGGAGCTAAACGATCCCGCATACCGCTACCCGGAAGTCGGCGGCAATCCCATGGCAATCTACATTGTGCTTTATTTAATCGCCGCGTTCTCGTGCGGGTTCGCCCTAATTGGCGCCATCACGCGGTATCGAAGTGACCGCCATTGGTCGATTCGGCTTCAAGTCATCGGAGCGTCTATCGTCGTTCTCGCGATTGCTTGGGAACTCCTGAAGCCGCTCCTGTTCACCTTGATGAATCCACCGTACTTCGACTGGCGGGCGCCGCATATCCTGGCAGCGATCGGGTTGGCGTTGTTTTGTATCGGTTATCTGGTGGCCGCGCGCCGGGTCGCTGGAAGCACGACGGCGACCGCAAAACTCTGAAACGCGCGCGCTTTCAGTCGGCGTAGCAGTGCGCGTCGACGATGACGGATCGATGTAGTTTCTGTCGCCCCCATTCGGGGGCTCGATCGTAGTGGGGTTCGTGATCCGAGGGTTCCGCTCGTGCCTCGCTCCACCCTGGGCTACAATCGAGTCGCCCCGTCCGGGGCTGCGCCAGAGACGTCCAGCGAAGTCGCACGAACTCATTCCCTTAGTTTTGGTTTTTCGGATTTCGAGCTTCGAATTTCGGATTTGATTGCGGCTATGCTGCGCTGGGCAACAATCGAGTCGCCCCGTCCGGGGCTGCCTTGGACATCTACGCTCAAGTAAGGGGTTATAGCCCTGCGCCCAGTTAAGTCTTTTTGGTCATTCGGATTGGGCTGCGCCTATGCTGCTATGGATATAGTCTTCCGCCCCGTCGGGGGGCGAGACTCCAACTTCGTCGTGAGGCATGACACGCGGAGCTGGCGCCTCCCTCGCATTGCGAAGCAACATCAAAGTCTTTTGGAGGGGATCCGGGGGAACCTTTTCATCAGAAAAGGTTCCCCCGGTTCTTAGATCTTTTCGATTAGATTAGCCCATAGCGGAGCGGACGTTGGCGCGCATTTTTTCGAGGCCGTTGGCGGCGACTTCGACGGGGTCGGATTCCCAATGGGCGCGGTTGAAGAGTTCGAGGGAGAGGGGTCCCGTGTAGCCGATTTCGGCGAGTTGTTGGAGGGCATCGTCCAACGGGAGGATGCCGTCGCCGGGGTAGATGCGGTCCGCGTCTCCGCCCGTGTTTGGATCGGCTTCCGGTCCCACGTCGTTCCAATGGAAATCCGCGATGAACTTCCCGTTGAGGTGGCGGATGCCGTTGAACCCGGAACCGCCGCGCCACAGGTGGAACGTGTCCGCGATGATGCAGGCATCCTTGTCGTTGGCATCGATGGCCATGCCCGAGGCAAAGCCGAGCCGGTTGACGCCTTTCGTGAAGCCGACGAATTCGAGCGCGCCGATGACGCCATACTCGTCGCGGCTGATCCTGAGGAGGTCCGCATAGCGGGCCGCGCCCCAATAGTGGTCATAGTCTTCCCGGTCCGGGAATGGCAGCACTGCGACATGCTTCGAACCCACGTCGGCGCACATCCGCATGCGTTCCCGCGACGTGGGCAGCATGGCGTCAAACTCTTCCTGCGTGGCCGGGATGGAGTCCCACAACCCGATGACGTTCGGCACGTACATGCCCCGTTCGGTGATGTCCTGGCCGAGTTCCTTCAGGTTACCGCCCGCCTGCTCGAATTCTTCAAGTTCCCGGACCCACAACTCGATGCCGTCCCATCCGGTTTCGTGGGCGACGCGGATCTTGTCGACCAGCGGCGTGGGACGGATGGTGCTCGCATTTAAGACGAAGGGCCAGGGGCTGAGCCCATCCTGATACAAAGGGGACGGGGCGGGCGCGGCAACGGCGGCACTCGTACCCAGGGCGGCGATTCCGGCGGTGCCGGACTGAAGGAATTGTCTGCGATTCACGATAGAAATACTCCCAGGTTGATTCTGTTTGAGACCCCAGCGACGAAAAGGGTCCAATTTAAGACGACTTTGGGTGGATTACGCCGGCAGTCGGTACGGGTTCCTGCTGTCCCTGTCGTCTCTGATGTCCCTCAAAAACTCGGAATGCGGCCGCCCTACCCTTCGCTGCCGTAGAACCAGTCGATGGCTTTTGCGATATCGGGTTCTGCCGCGACGACCGGGTCGACGCGACGGCTGGTGGCGAGTTCGATATCTTCGATGGCGATCAAATCCAATGGATTCGACATGGCGAGAATCACCGTTTCATCCTCGATCCGCACCGGGATGCAGTGGTGATGACGGCACAGGCGTCCGTTGACCAGGCGGACGGCGGATTCTTCCGGCACGTCGCTTTCGAGATGGATAAACGGAAGCTTCAGTTGACAGGCCAGAACCTGCGCAACCACCTCGCTTTCCGTATGACCAAGATCGACGAGGATCGCGCCCAGTCTACGTTGCGGATGTTCTTGTTGTTCCTGCAGCGCGTGCTCCAATTGCTCCTGCGTCAACACGCCTGCATCCACGAGGATATCGCCCATGCGGCGGCGCCGTCCGTCGCTGTCGAAACCGGACAGTTCCAGGTTCATGATCGTTGCGCGGTGCATGTCCGGCCGGGGTGGCGGGGGCGTCGGCGCAGACGGCGGCGCGCTATAGACCTCGGCAGGAGCGGCGGGGGCCGGGGAGACGCGTACCTCCGCGAGTTCCGCCCGGAGCGCGGCCAGGTCTTCGCGCAGCATGTCCAGTTCCACGGCTACTTCGTTGCTCATGCCGGCGGGTGGTTCCACCTGCGCGGCTTCCGCGATACGTTGTTCGAGCCGGTCCGACCGTTCCCGCTCCACGGCCAGCAGTCCTTCCAGTTCCTCGATGCGACGTTCCGTGTCGCGAGACCCGGCCAAGACGCCCTGGAGGCGCGAGAGGTCGTCGCGCAGTTCGACGAGCTCATCGTTCGCAGCGGGCGCAGGGGCCGGCGATTCCGAGTCCTGCCGTTCCCGCAACGAAGCGACTTCTGCCTTGAGCGCGTTGAGTTCGGAAGCGAAGGCGCCCGCGCGATCGTCTTCGACCTGGCCGGGCGGTTCGGCATCTTGCAGTTCCATCACGGCGGATCGAAGCAGTTCCAGCTCTGCGCGGATATCCGCGAGGGTCTCGTCCGCATCGCCCGATGAGGAAGTTTCCATGCGCTCACGCACTTCCTGAAGCTGGTTTTTCAGGGCATCCACATCCGCCGCCAATTCCTCATCACGGGCCGGCGGCGCAGCCCATGCGTCCGACAATGCGGCGAGTTTCTCGTCGATCTGGTTTCGCAGGGAGGACAACTCATCGCGGAGTGCGGACTGCTGGTCCCGGATGGAGTCCGTCGCCTCGGCTGCTGAGCCGGCTCGTTCGTTGGCGGACTTGGCTGCGCTGAGGCATTCCCGCAAGGCGACTTCCAACCGGGCGAATTCGGCGCGTGCGAAATCAAGCGAAGCGGTGAGCGCTTCCACGGATTCGGCGCCTTCCGGGGTATCGCGCAAGCGGTCTTTGGCGCGGGCGAGCTTTTCCGTCATGCCCGCAGACGACGACTTGATCTCGGCGCTCCACTCCGCGATAGCCGATTCCAGCCGCTCGAAAATACTTTCGGTTGCGGAACCCATGATCATCCTCCGAGCCCAAGTGTTGGTACCGTAGTTTCCGCCAGCCCCGCGCCGGCCGCAGGTTCGGTAGGGTGGACCTGTTGCGGCGCGTAGTGATTGTAAGTGCCCGTGAGACAAGCGTCAAGGCCTATTTTGCGTAGCGAATGCCGGCCAGCGTCACCGCCAAGACCCATCCCACCCGGAGATCCGAAACAAAGCCAAATGCTCCAGTTTCGAAGGAAGAACCGTATCGCATGAATCCGCCCCGCATACCCCGCTTTTCGTGTTATACTGGCGGCCTTGGGGTTGCGGATTGGCGTGTCCGCAACAAGTTAAGGTGCAGGCGTACTGCGATGGTCAGGGTTGCGAATCCATCGGGAGGAGAGCGCCGGGCTGCAAATCGTGCCGCCACCAATCGGACGGCGGTCGTGATCAGCGCGGATGCAGCAACTCCGTTATTCACCGGCACGGCCTTCGATATCAGCCGTGACGGCGTGGGGATTCGCACGTATTCGACGCTGCCAAAGGGTGCCGCGGTCGAAATTGAGATGGCGCCGCGGCCGGACCGGGAGAGCGAATCGTTAATCCGCGTTTCCGGTCACGTGGCCCGCTGCGAACCCGCAGGGTCGCACGAGTTTGCCCTCGGAATTCAATACCGGGTCCATACGCCGTTCACGGCGAGGCCCGAAACTCACCGCATCCGTACCGTCCGGCGGGCTCCAGTCCCGGATTTGCCGCAGCCGCATCCAGGTCGGCGCGGTTCGAGACTCGCGCCCTGGCTCGCGGTTCTCGCGGCCATCCTGCTCTTTCTGTTGTGGTGGCCCATGGACGAATCCGGCGCGACAACACCCCATCAGTCGAACCCGCGTCTTGCGAAGGAAGATCGCTTGCCCGCGCCGGAAACGTTGCCTCCATCGGCCGGAGAGGGGGATCCTTTGACGACTTCACGTGAAACGATCCCGACGACGCTGGCCCGCGTCGGTCTCGCTTGGGATGATGGCTCCGGCGGTGGCCGGCCGGGGCTCGCAGAATTGGATGAGTTGACCGGCAAGGGCGGTCCCGGCGAGTTTGTGGACTTCGACGAGACGCCGGAGGGGGGCGATCCCGGAGGTGCGACACGGATCGGCAGTGCTTTGGGCGCACGAACCACGGGCCTTGGCGACGGCGAAATCGGGTTCGCTTTCACGGCATCGACGGCCAACGGTGGAGGCGGTGCTCGAGATGCGGTCGCGAGTGGAGGCTCGTCGAACGAGACGAAGCACGTTCCCCGAAGGGAGGGGTCGTCGGTGCATCTGGAAGTCGATCGCGAAACGTTCGAGATGACCGTCTACGTTGATGGGCGCAGGTTGTGGAAGTTCCCCGTTGGTCTCGGCAAAGACGGGTCGACCCCTTCCGGCGAGTTCACAGTTCACAACAAGATCGCGCAGCCGGACTGGTTTCATCGCGGCGAGACGGTGCCGTACGGTCATCCGCGAAACCCGCTTGGCGAGAGTTGGATGGGTCTTGCGTCCGACGGCAGCGCACTGAGTTATGGCATTCATCCCACCAATGAGCCCGAATCCATCGGTACGGCCAATGGGGCCGGTTGCATTCGCATGCGGCCCGCGGACGCGGAGAAGCTGTTTCGATTCTGCCCCATCGGAGCGACGGTGCGAATCGCGTCGAGCCGATAGCATCGTCATCCGCCGCGAGCCCGGTTTCCAAAGCCGGGGCATTAGCGTGTAGTATAGAACCATGAGAGCACACTTGCAGCGCCTGTTCGACGCCCTTGCCCGCGGGCAACGCTTCATCACCCACGACATCTGGTTCCTGGGCAGGGAAGGGGAAGAAGTCCCTTACGGTTTCGTGGTGAAGCAGATACGCGTGCTGATTGTGCTCGTGCAGAACATGATTCAAGACGCGCTGCTTCTGCGGGCCGCGGCGCTGGCGTATACGACCGTGCTTTCGCTCGTGCCCTTCGTGGCCGTCCTGTATTTTGTAATCAGCCAATTCAATTTGACCACGGAAATTACCTCGTTGATCGCGGGGTTCGCCGGCGGTGAACCCGCCGTTCAAGGTGGTGCGAATCGCAACGGCGGCGGAGCGGAAGATCCCAACGAACAGATCAAGGAATTGATTAACCTGGTAATCCCGGGGCTTTCAGATAGCATGAGCAGCGAGCGCGTCCCTTCCGGCGACTTGGGGCCGGGTGGTGAGCCGTCGCTCGTGCCCGAGCGCGGGTTGGCGCCGCCGGATTCCGCTGCGCTGCCTGAACGGGAAGGGCCTCCGCCGCCTGCCGCGGGAGAGGAGCCCATCGATCCCGTCGATTTAATCCTCGACATGGCCAGCAAGAGCGCGAACCCTCGAGCGCTTGGCCTGATGGGGCTGGGTTTCATCCTGACGGCGGTGTTCGGCCTCATGCGCAACATCGAATCCTCCTTCAATTCAATCTGGGGATTGCGAAGCACAAGGTCATGGTACCGCATGTTCAGCGATTACATGATGATCACGTTGTTGTTGCCTTTCGTAGTCATGGGCGTGATTGGCCTGACCGCAGCGCTCGGCAGTACGGTGGTAACAGATCGGCTTGGGTATATCGCCCTGGCCGTACGCGGCATCCAATACCTGGTCATCTGGTTCGCGTTCACGGCGCTTTATGCGGTCGTTCCCAACACGAAAGTGAAATGGCGTTACGCCATCCTCGGCGGATTTGTGGCTGGAACGCTCTGGCTGCTGTTGTCGATGGGGTATTTCGGATTGCAGTATGGGCTCGCGCGAAACAGCGTCGTGTATTCGTCATTCGCTCTGTTTCCGTTTCTCCTGATCTGGATCTACTTCAGTTGGGTTATCCTGCTCTTCGGCGCGGAACTTACCTTTGCGTATCAGAACGAGAAGACCTTCGTCATGGAACGCCATGCCGCGGGCGCGAGCCAGGCCTACCGGGAAGCCGTTGCGCTCCGTGCCATGGTGGAAATCGCTCATCGCTTTGACGCGGGCATGCCGGGGCTCGCGCCCTCCGAGGCGGCGGAAGAATGGAAAGTGCCCACGCGCCTGTTGAATGAGACGCTCGATCAGTTGGATGAAGCGGATCTGGTCCAGCGCTGCGCAACCGAACCCGTGCGGTTCGCACCATCGCGATCTATCGACAAGATCACGATTGGTCATGTGATCGCCGCCTTGCGCGAATCCGGACGCGAACCGTCGGCGTTGCGCGAAGAGGAAATCCTGCAGCCCCTGTTGCGGGAAGTGAGCGGTAGCGAATCGAAGCTGATGCGCGAGCCGTTGAGCGAGGTGATTCACCGGCTCCACCCGCCGCATCCTGCGTTGGCGGTGGATGGAGAGCACGAGACAAAGGCGCTGCCCGACGGCACATCGTCAGATGGCGACTCGGAAAACGACCGGGGTTGAGTGAAGAACATCCCCCTTGATCCCCCTTCGAAGGGGGAATTCTCGCACACCGTTGGTGCGCGCGGGATGAGCTTCCCGGCGTGTCGATTGGGGAACTCAATTCTCATTTCGCAGAGTGCAACGGATTCGCGCACTTTCCCCCTCTGAAGGGGATCCAGGGGGATGTTCTTTGGTTCTGGTCCGCGACGGTAGCACAATCATGATCCCCGGTTTGATGTGCGCCCAATTGAATCGAAAGCTCAGGCGCGATAAATGATCGGGGCATGAATGGGGTCGTCGAGGTGCTGCGTGTAGTACTCGTCGAGCGCCACGTCGGTCTGATCCGTTCGCAGATGGAGGGCGAAACTGCGGCGCGGATAGGATTCCAGGTTGGGACCGCTCGCGTGGAAGGTGAGGCAATGATGGAAACTCACTTCGCCTGGTGACAAGGGCAGGGGCTCTTCGACCCATTCTTCTCCCGTCGGCACTTTGATGGCGCGCTTCTGGTTCTCGTGATCCGGTTCGAAGAACGCGCCCCCCTCGCATAGTCCCCAGCGTTGGGACCCGCGCACGAACCGGATGGGCCCCGAATTCAGCGTGACATCGCTCAAGGCAACCCATGCGGTCAGCAACCCCTCCGTGCCTTTCCAGTAGGGCCAGTACAACTTGTCCTGATGCCAGCCAACATGCCCGGCGCGACTTCCCCCGGGAGGCTTGATGAGCAACTGTACGGCGAAGGCCTGCACCATCTTTGCGCCCGTCAGGGCAGCCGCATACTTTCCGATCTCCGGAAGGTTTACGAGTTCCTGAATCGTGTTGTCGCACAGGTGCGGTTGATCGACCTTGCGGATCTTTTCCGGCGCGTCGTCCGGGGAAAAGTGCAGTGCGTGGGGCTCGCGCCCGGTCTCGTATTCGCCATCCACGACGCGGTCCATGTGTTCCACGACGCGCGCGATGAGGTCCGGCGGCACGATGACCGGCGTCTTGCAGTATCCGTCGTTGCGGTATCGTTCGACGGCGTGCTCAGCGAACTGGTTGAACTCGGGATGATCCATGAGTTGAAGCCTGCCTTATAGTTAGTCGGACGGATAGGTCTGATCGGTCGGATCAGTCTGATTGGAATTCACGCCCAAGTCTCGCACCCGCGGAAGGGCATGTGCGCGCCTGCGACGTATTTTGGAAACTCGTTGTATTCGTTCAACCCCGCGTCCTTCCCGCGCAGGTGGAACGCGCTGACGTGCTTCTTTACGTCGGTGATGCGGGTCGTGGTCGGGATGTAGCGGATCGTGAGGCCTTTGCGCCAGCGGCTGGAGGTGTTGCCTTCGGAGCCGTGTATGACTTTCGGATGGTGAACCGACACATCGCCCGGTTGCATGACGATGTCCACCGCCTGTGACACGTCGACCAGCGACTCGTCCATCCCGGAACCGAGCACGCTTGCCACATCTTCTCGCTTCTTCATTTCCTGGAGGCCGGTGTGTTGCGTGCGCGGGATGACGCGCATGCATCCGTTCTCCGGCGTGGATTCGGATACCGAAAGCCAGAGCGTGACCACTTCCATTGGCTCCAGCGGCCAGTAGCTGCCGTCCTGGTGCCAGAGCACGGGCATGCCGTCCTTCGGGGGCTTGCAGATGTAGTGGCTGGCGAAGAGGGCAATGTCGGGGCCGATGAACTGTTCCGCGATGTCGAGCAACCGGTCGTCGCTGACGAGCCGCACCCAGAACGGGTCCTCCTTCACGAGCCAATGGCCGAGATTCTCCGGGCGCAGGTCCGGATGCTTCGCGCGCAACCAGTTGACGTGGGCGTCGACTTGGGCGATGAGTTCCGCGTCGAGAACGTTTCGGAACACGACATAGCCTTCGCGATCGTACACGTCGCGGGTGCATTCAGTATGCGTAGAAGTCATGAGTTGGTCCGCCTTGCATTGACCGATTTCACAATTGGATAACGGGACGGGGACGAAAGTCAAAAATCGGCATGTCTCGTTTGAACCTGCCGCCACAGCCTCCTAGAATTCAAGGGCTTGGATTCCGGGATTCCGATGGGCAGGCCGAACGCGAAACGAAATGTAACGAGGTATTAACGTGGTTAACATCCGCGTGAGTTGTCCTTGCGGTAACGAAATGGTCATGTCCGAGTTCGCCATCGGCATGAAGACCACCTGCCCGGTCTGCGGCAAGCCCCTCAGTGTTTCCTGGCAAAACAGCCGCTCCCTCGACTCCGACGCGCCCACGACGTCCATTCCGGTCTCGGAGGAGGCCGCGCGCCATGACGCTTCGCTGTTCAGCGAAAAACAACTCGACAAGCCGCGCGCGGGCAAACACCACTGCGACCGTTGCGGGCGCGAGTTCCGCGGCGATTGGGATCGCCACCAAACGGGCAGCGGCACTCTCTGCAACATCTGCGTGAACCTCGTCCAACAAGCCGACCCGGAGGATCCTTCCTCCGGGTTCGTGGCGCCAATCGATACGATGCGCCTCGAAAAGAATGAAGACCCTCTTCCCGCGCCAACGATGGAACCCGCAGAAGACGGTCGTCCGTGGCTGGAGAAGAACTGGCCCTCCGAAGAGACCATGCAAAAGGTCG
>JAHDWY010000716.1 GCA_023384315.1 Candidatus Hydrogenedentota bacterium
ATATGAGGTGCCGAGAAACTATTTCGACATTATGAGTTGGACCGACATCGTCGTCGTCATCGGCCTTACCATGGAGAAGTGGTGGGGTTGGCTGTTCGGCGGTTACCTGCTGCCCGAAGGGCTGCTGGGCGACCGGAACGGCAACGGCGTCATCGACGGCCAGTAAGATCTCGAATGCAACGAGGTGGATGTGCGCAACCCGCGCACGCCCCCGTGAGAAGTGGTGGCGGACCACAGCGACATGCTGCGGTCCGTCGTTTTTTTTACGGGCTACTCCTTCGGTGATCGCCGCCCCCTCCCGCTAGAAGCCGATCCTCCCATCCTGCTGTCCTTTGCTGCCCTGATGCCCGCCCTTTGCCAGTTCTTCGTGGCTCCTGTGGTCTCTATGGACGCCGTGGTCCCCGTTTGTCCCTGTTGTCCCTGCACGAGCCAGTTTCCTCCGACGCCATCCCGTCACAAGTCAGCGGCGGCTCGTTCCGCGCTTGGCGTTCCGTTTACCCGGCTTTGCCTTTGCGTTTCCGTTCGGCGCCACGCGCAGTTCCACCAAGTCCCGTGCCGCGCGCACGTGGCGATTCACGAGGTGCTCAGGGATTTCCGTCGCGAAGCGGCTCGTCGTCGTCATGCGCTCCCGCCCATGGCGGATGCGCGACATGGCTTCGAACAAGGTCACGTGCCGCTGCCCGCGCGTGAGCGCCACATAAAACAGCCTCCGTTCCTCTTCAATGGACGCCTCATCCATACTCTTGTCGTGAGGCAGCAAGCCTTCCTCGATCCCCATGACAAAGACGAACGGGAACTCCAGACCTTTCGCGCTATGGATCGTCATGAGCGACACGGCATCCTTCCGCCGTTCCCGGCTTCCGCGCCCCTTGAAGTCGGACGTATCCAGCGAACTCGTATCAAGAAACCCGCTCAGGGTGGGTTTCGGCGTCGAGCGCTCGTAGTCCGCCATGGCGCCCACCATTGCCTCGATGTTGGCCCAGCGCATATTGGCTTGGTCCGCGGACTTGCTGGTTCGCACCAACTCCGCCTGGTACCCGATGGCGTCCAGCAATTGCAGCAGCGTCGCGGCCAACTGGCCCTCGCACTCGCGGAATCGCCGCCGGAACTCCGTGAGGATCGCGAGGAAACTCCGAATGCCTTGTTCCGCCTGCTGCGCCACCTTGCCCCGCGTAAGTGCCTGGGAAAGCCCTTTGCCCAGGCTCAGCGATTCCGCGCGGCATAGGTCGTGCACCTCGTGCAGCGTCACGTCGCCGATACCCCGCCGCGGAACGTTTACGATCCGGAGAAACGCCGTCTCGTCCCACGGATTCGCGATGGTGCGCAAGTAGGCCACCACATCGCGCACCTCGCTGCGCTCGAAGAAGTCCTGCCCGCCGTACACTTCATACGGAATACTCGCCTGGCGCAGGGCAATCTCCAATGGGCGCGATTGCAGGTTGGACCGGTAGAGCAGCGCAAAATCGCCGAAGTCCGCGTTCGACTTCTGCAGGATGTGTTGCAGCCAGTGAACCATCTCCTTGGCCTCGTGTTCGTCGTCGCCCGTCACGATCCAGTCGATGCTGCGGCCGGCGCCAAGGTCGCTCCAAAGCGTCTTCTCCCGCCGGAACCGGTTGTTCAAGATCACGCCATTGGCGGCCTGAAGGATGGTGGTCGTGGAGCGGTAGTTCTGTTCCAACCGCACCACTGCCGCCTCGTGATACTCACGCTCAAAATCGAGAATGTTCTCGATACCCGCGCCCCGCCACGCGTAGATGGATTGATCGTCGTCGCCCACGACGCAGAGGTTCCGGTGCGCCGCCACGAGCGCGGACAACAGTTCGTATTGCGTCCGGTTCGTGTCCTGGTACTCATCGACCATGATATACCGGTACTGCTTCTGGTACCGCGCGAGTATCCGGGGATGTTCCCGCCACAACCGTAAGGTGAGCAACAGCAGGTCATCGAAGTCCATCGTATTCGCGGCCCGCAACGCGGATTGATACCGGTCATAAAAGTCCGGGAGCCACTTGCCGTACTTGGCGTCCGTGCTCTGGCCGTTTGCGCCGTCCTTCTTGGCCGAATCGTCTGCCTGGAGATTCGTCTTGCCGCTCTTAACGAGGCTGATCCGTTCCAACACAATGGCGGGACTGAAACTCTCCTTTACAGCAGCGACATCGTCCAACATGCGGCGCACGATCGCGCGGGTGTCCGCCTCGCCCGACACGGTAAAATTGCGCCGGTATCCCACGTGCTCGCATTCCGCTCGCAACACGCGCAGGCAAAACGAATGGAACGTCGACAGCAGGATGCGCTCCGCAACCTTCCGGCCCACCAGTTCCGCGATCCGCGACCGCATTTCTTCGGCGGCCTTGTTGGTAAACGTGAGTGCCAGGATCTCTTCCGGCGCGGCGATACCTTCCGCCACCAGATACGCGATGCGCCGCGTGATGACCCGCGTTTTGCCGCTTCCCGCGCCCGCGAGCACCAATACGGGCCCCTCGGTCCGGCGTACGGCTTCCGCCTGCTGCGGGTTCAGACCATCAAACAATTTTCGACTGCTTACCAACAATGCACCTTCTCAGGGAGTTTGAATGAGTTCGCAAGGGCGGGGATTGTAACAACTGAATGGACCGAGGTCCACCACTCCGCGT
>JAHDWY010000717.1 GCA_023384315.1 Candidatus Hydrogenedentota bacterium
CCTGGCGGAGTCAGCCACTTCGGAGAAGGTGTCCGCAGATGGCGCGGATTGGCGCAGATGAGTCACAGGCTGGAGACCGGCGAGTGGAGGCTGGAGGTTTTTTTGACCACGGGGGACACGGGGGTGGGAAAAAGGGAACCGAGAAGGTGTCCGCAGATGGCGCGGATTGGCGCAGATGATGGAGCAAGAGATCGGGGTCCACCACGCCGCAGGCGTGGCTGCGCCGGGGCGCGTTCCACAGATTTTCACCGATTCAAGAAATGGGATTGATAAGGAGAACGGGCGTCCCGCCCGTTTTCTTGGCGAAAGACTCGACGCGATCGGAAAGGGTCCGCGCGTTGCAGTCAACCGTCTGGCACCACGCTCGAAGGCGTGACCTTCTGCCGGGCCGGTAACCTTCGTGCCACCCATCCACGTCATGCCACCCGCACCATCATGCCCGCGAAGGCGGGTATCCAACTTTTGTTTCTGATTCGCAACTGCTCTGCTTTCTGTTACTATAGTCCCAGTGAACCGCATCTGGAGCGAACACGCGAACGGAAAGGCATCGCCATGGTCCTTGTACCTGCTCATCGATGTCGCCATCATCGTTCTGACCATTCTGTACAAGATGTATTTGTCGGATTGATTCGCGGGATCAAGGGCGCGGATCTGTGATGGCCGTATTTGAGTTCACATTGGACGAGGTCTTCGTCCTGCAAATGCACCGGACGTGGCTACGCTGCCGTAAGGCGAGGCCCTACGAGCGGACATTGAAGATCGCCCTCGCGGTTCCCATAACCGTTCTGATGATTCTGGGTGCGATCGGGCGGATTGGCGTTGTCTTTTTCCCGATGCTGATTGTGCTCGCGTTACTGGTTTTTGCGCCGCAGCTCGACCAATTGCTAATGAGACGACGGCTGCGTAAATCGCCGGGGCTCAACGATCGGTATCGCATTGAGATCTCCGATTCGGGTCTTCGCGCAACGGGTCCCAAGTCCGAATCGACCGTGGCGTGGGCCGCGTTCACTGCGGCCCGGCGCGTCCAGGACGGCATTCTGCTGTACCAAGGTCCAAACGTGTTCAATTGGCTTCCCTCCGATGCCCTCGTGGAAGGAACACTCGAAGACGCCGAGGTAATCATCCGCCGCAACATCTCTGACTACCTCGGTGTCCGGTCAAAACGCTAACGACCTCGTCGGCAGGTACCCGTGTCTCGACAGTTTGTCATCCCTGCTTTTTGCCTTCCCACGCCCCCATCCGCTATCCTATCTACTTGCGCGGAATGATGCGCGATGCAAGGTGATTGGACCTGAATTGAGCGAATGATGAAGCCGTCGAAAGCGTACATACAGACCTTTGGCTGTCAGATGAATGAGCATGACAGCTTTCGGATGATGGAGATCCTGGGCCGGGAGGGGTTTGAGATGACCCAGGACCCGGACGAGGCTTCGTTGATCCTGTTGAACACGTGTTCGGTGCGGGAGAATCCGGAGAACAAGGTTTACAGTCTGTTGGGACGGTTGCGGAAGCTGAAGCAGCGGGACCCGGACCTGATCATCGGCGTGGGGGGCTGTGTGGCGCAGCAGGAGGGGGAAACCATCCTGAAGCGCGAGAAGGCCGTCGACATGGTGTTTGGTCCCGACAACTTCTTCAAGCTGCCCGAGATGATCGCGTCGGTGTGGCGGGGCGAACGGGTTTTGATGACGAAGTGGCTGCCCCGTGCGGCGGACCGGGTCCAGAACTTCGTGCCCGAGGAATGGGTCGAAGGCGGGCATGTGGAGGGGTGCAAGGCGTACGTGTCCATCACGAAAGGCTGCGACAACTTCTGCACCTTCTGCATCGTGCCGTTCACGCGGGGTCGGGAAGTCAGCCGGGAGGCGGACAACATCCTGCGGGAGGTGCGGGACCTCGTCCAGCGGGGCGCGAAGGAAATCTGGTTGCTGGGCCAGAACGTGAATTCGTACCGGGCGCACGACGTGGGGTTCTACGAACTGCTCGATCAGGTGTCGCAGGTCGAGGGGTTGAAGCGCGTGCGCTTCACGTCGCCCCATCCCAACGATTGGAACGACCGCTTGTCCGACCTCATGGCGGAACGGCCCACGATCTGCAACCAGTTGCACCTGCCCTTCCAGGCGGGGTCCGACCGGATGCTGGCCATGATGAACCGGGGCCACACGATCGACGAGTACCTGGCGAAGGTGCGGTACATGCGGTCCATCAACCCGTCCATCGAACTGAGCACGGACCTCATCGTGGGGTTCCCGACGGAGTCGGATGCCGACTTCGAGGGGACGCTGCGCGTGGTCGAGGAAGTCGGGTTCAGCCAGATCTTTCCGTTCAAGTACTCGACGCGGCCCAACACGAAGGCCGCGAAGATGGAGGACGACGTGCCGCGCGCGGTGAAGGAGGAGCGTCTGGCGCGGGTCATCGCGTTGCAGGAACGGATCACCCGCGAGCGGACGGTCCACTACGTGGGCACGGAGCAGGACGTGCTCATTGACAGCGCGAACACGCGTTTTCGGAACGCCATGAATGGGCGGACGGATGGATTCCGTCCGATCACGGTCCGCGGCGGGGATTTCGAGATTGGGGACATGGTGCGGGTGCGGGTGACGGCGGCGAACCTGCATTGGCTGGACAG
>JAHDWY010000718.1 GCA_023384315.1 Candidatus Hydrogenedentota bacterium
GGCGGCGAACCCGGACGACCCGGGAGAAACACACTCGAACGCGATGGAGCGATAAAGGTGTTGCCGGGACATGCCTCCTTGGATGTGCAAACCGGCGACGTTGTCATCATCGAGACTCCGGGTGGCGGCGGGTACGGGAAGGGCTCAGATTCGGATTGATGGGCGGTATGGACGGCCTTGAGCGTTTAGATGAAACCCGGCCGCGGAGTCAGGACTCGAAAGCCCGTCTCGACGCGGCCGGGGTGGTGGATAACCGGACGTCCACGTTAGTTTCGCGATGCGCCTATCGAGAAACCCGTCAGACGCGCGCGCTTGGTCGGCCGTAGTAGTCGTAGAGGCGCACTTCGAATTCTTCGTTCACGGGTTCGGTGGGATCGAAGGGCGGCGCGCCCTTGACGGTTTCCGTCGGCAGTGAGACGTGGACTTTTTTCTCGTCCCAGGCGACGCGCTCGATCCATTCGTTGGCGAGCAGCACGTGCTTGCCCGGCAGCCAATTCCGTGTGTCCACGACAAACATCTTGAGATACCAGCCGGTGATTTCAGCGATGAAATCATCGACGTGGCCGATGTCGTCGTCCGTGCACGCCACGTGATAGCCCGTCACTTCTTTGAGGCTGCGCAGGTGCGGGTCGAACTGCCCTTCTTCGGGGACTTCCGCGCGACGCTTGGGCGGAACAGGCGCCGGCATGGATGGCGAGGGGAACCCAGGCGTCCAATAGGGCGCCCACAGAAAGTACTCGTGAATTTCCGACTCTACCTGCCGCGAAACCGGTTGGTCGAGCGCGACGTCCGGGCTGCGCTTGATTTCGTCCTTGGTATGGTTGATCGGGAATAGGCGCGTGGCCCAATCCGGAAGTCCCAAGGCTGCCGGAACAATCAGTACCTTCCGGCCCGGGAGGAAGGTCCCGGTGTCCACCACGAGATAACGGACCGCCCAATCGGTATCGTCGAAGTAGAAATCGGACACCGATCCGATGGAACCGTCGAGTGCTTCCAGGTTGTATCCGAGCAATCCATTCAAACTGCGTAACATCGTGAAACCCTCCTTTTCCTTTCTGTGCGGAACCGGAGTGTGCTGGATCCAAGGGACGACGCAGGGACGCCGGCCCGCAGGGGGCGTCAGCCTGTTTAGGGACTACGGACGTCCCGCGACTGCGTTCAATTGTCGCTGCAAGTCCGCGTCTTCGATTGGAAAAATTAGAATATTGGTTCGCGGATATTTCTTCACTCGATTGCCGAGGTTCATGCGGTACATGGAAATCGCCACCAGCACCGGTATTTTTTGAATCGGCGCCATGCGTCGCAACGCTTCGCAGGTCTGCAAGATCCGGTCGTCGCTCTCCTCCTCCGAATCGATGACGATCGCGTCCGGCGCGCGGTTCAAGTCCGCCGATTGGTTCGGCCAGTCGTTCGGCGCCTCCAGCCACTCGTACCGCGGCATCCCCGATCGCAACGCGTCGGTTCGTCCGGGTTGGGGATACACCACCAGAATCGTTGGGCTCTCCTTCGCATCAACACTCATGTTTTTCACTCCAACCTTCCAACTCGCAATCAATCCAGGGTTTGACAGCATTCGCCAGCACCGGATTTTGAAGGAGCAACCTTAGTGCCAATTCCGGGTAAATGTTTGTAAGTCCCGATATGTCTGGGGATACCTTTGAACGGCGTCATCTCCGATGCTTCGGATGCCGGGCGGGCCGTTTGGGGAAAGGGGACTGTATGTGCATATCCAGTACATATCGAACTGCAAACCGGCCTGCCTGTGCTCAGGGGAGCGGGCGATTCATTGTTCAATCCCAAGCTTCTGTGGGTCACGATGTGCGTAACGTACTGATATGAGGATGGATGGCCGAAATCACGCCAGGTGTTACCGATCTGCACGCGGTGTGTCTTTGCTACACACGCCCCCTAGCGGCGCGCCGCACTTAGGCTTCCGGTTTGGTTGAAGGTATTGCAAGCGGGTAAGATGCGGCTGGTGAGAGGCTGGACAGTTGGGACCGACCGTGGGGAGGGCACATGACACTTCTGGGATGGCGCGAATGGCTGGCCCTTCCGGAATTGGGAATCCCCGCGCTCAAAGCCAAGATCGACACCGGCGCCCGGACTTCGGCGCTCCATGCCTTTACCCTGGAAACCTTCTACGTGAAACGGAAACGCCGCGTCCGTTTCGGGGTCCATCCGCTGCAACGCAAGACCGGGCTGGAGATCTTCTGCGAAGCTGACGTGATCGACGAGCGGTACGTGAGCGATTCCGGAGGACACCGGGAGCGCCGGCTGGTCATCCAAACGCCCATTCGCATCGGCGAGCACGAGTGGCCCATCGAGATCACGTTGACCAACCGGGATTCCATGCTGTTCCGCATGCTTCTGGGCCGGACAGCGTTGCAGGATCGGTTCTGGGTCGACCCGTCCCGTTCCTATTTGTTCGGTCGATCCTTGCCGCGCGTCTACCGGCGCAAGAAACGGCGCGTTGACCCCGCCGGACCTTAGGCGAGGTGCGGGCGATGGCAAAACCGGAGAAGACAAAATCGGGGCGGCGCGCCTCCTTTACCCTGAATGGCGCGGAGATTCTGGCGGGCGAACGCCGCACGGTGGATGTGCCGCTGCCGCAGTTATACACCC
>JAHDWY010000719.1 GCA_023384315.1 Candidatus Hydrogenedentota bacterium
AGACGCGCACGCCCCTCAAAGCGGACTCGAACGTCAGGGAACCCAAACCGGTTCCGCCGGCTGGTTACGAACAGCATCAGGGTGAAATCGCCTTGCGCATGAGCCACTTTCTGTTGCGCTATCTCAACATGCTATACCGCGAGTTCGATGGCGATCTAGCCCTCGTCATTGTGTTGGGAGAGACTGCGCACCACAACGTCTGCCGCCTTTTCAGTACGGAAGGCCCGATCGCTCCGCTCGAGGAAACGAATTATGATGATCCCGCGATGTACGCAGGCTTCGCGCCGTGCAACGCGTACTCGTTGGCGGCGGCTACAGGCATTCCCCGCGAGACGGTGCGTCGCAAGATAGCCCAATTGGTGAAGCGCGGTTGGCTCCGCCAAGCCGCCGACGGCTCCGTGCGGATACGGCCGGCCGTGGGGCGGCATTTCCGGCCCGACTTCAACGTCCGCTTGTTGCAGGAACTGCTGGAAGTCAGCGCTCAACTGGAGAAGGTCCTGGAATCGCCTCCGCGCGCACGAGGAGATTCAACTCAACGTGTGTCGAACCGATGACGTAGAGCCGGGGCTGGTTGGCCCGCCATGATGCACTACTGCCCACAATGGGCAGTCTGGCGGTTGACGAGCGCGATTGCCTATTCATCTTTCACATCATTCGTATACATGAAACGGCCAGTGTGAGGCCACTATCGGTCGGCAATGAGTCAGCCGATAAGCCCAGGCTCACACGTGAATCTGCTTCATTACATGAACAGGCTATTGGGTCAATTGTCCGGCTTCAGCGCGCTAGTTCTGGCGCTCGCCGTTTGCTGCTACGTGTTCTCGACTCACGCTGGCAGCGACTGGTCTAAGAATTGGCGCAAGCTGGGTTCTGCCACGGTCACCTTTTCCAAAGACCGGGACGAGCTTCGCTGTGCAGGGAAAGGGTTTGTCCGACAGATCGTCTTTGAGGTGCGCAACACCGCGGTCAATTTCGACGATATCAAGGTTCATTTGGTCAACGGAACGGTGCTCGATGTTCGCGTGCGGGCCGTGGTGCGAGCCGGCGAACGCAGCCGGATCATTGATTTGCCAGGGGAGGCCCGGCTCATCAACAAGATCGTTTTTCGCTACCGCAGTGTAGGCACCAGCAGCAAGGGCCGGGCAGTAGTCGTGGTGTGGGGCAACAAGCCATGAGCCCGCCGGAAGACCCTCCCTGCAGCCGCCAACGAAGCCACCACAATGAAAACAACCACGATTAGATCACTGATTCTCCTGCTGCTGGCGGCTTCCCTCACCGGAAGCCACGCCGCGGAGAAACGGCCCAACATCCTGATGATCATGACCGATGACGTCGGCGTCTGGAACGTTGGCGCTTACAGTCATGGGATGATGGTACCGACGCCCAACATCGACCGGGTGGCGAAGGAAGGAATGCTGTTCACCGACCATTACGCGCAGCCGACCTGCACACCCGGTCGCGCAGCCTTCATCACGGGACAGCTTCCCATCCGCACGGGATTGACCACGGTGGGAATGGCCGGGTCGCCGATCGGACTTGATGCGCGCGATCCTACGCTGGCCGAGGTGCTCAAGCCGCTGGGCTATCGCTGCGGGCAATTCGGCAAGAACCATTTAGGTGATCGGAATGAACACCTGCCCACGGTTCACGGTTTTGATGAGTTCTACGGCAACTTGTATCATCTGAACACCGAGGAGGAACCGGAATTGGGCGATTGGCCTAAGGACGAGAGTTTCAATCAACGCTACCGTCCGCGCGGCGTGTTGGATTGCGTGGCCACCGATACCGACGATCCGACCGTGGACGGTCGCTTTGGTCGCGTTGGCAAACAGAAGATCAAAGACACCGGCCCGCTCACGCGCAAGCGCATGGAGACCGTGGACGATGAATTCCTCGAACGCTCGATGCAGTTCATGGAAAGGGCGGTGAAGGAGGGCAAGCCGTTCTTTGTCTGGCATGCGCCGGCGCGGATGCACATCTACACGCACCTGCGTCCCGGGCGCGAGAATCTCGCGGCACCCCATTCGTCGGAACTGGACGTCTATGGCAGCGGCATGATGGAACTCGACATGCAGGTGGGTGAGTTGCTGAAGAAGCTCGATGATCTGGGTGTGGCGAGAGATACCATTGTGCTCTTCACCGCGGACAACGGCGCCATGGTCACCTGGTGGCCGGATGCGGGCACCACGCCTTTCCGCTCCGAGAAGGCGACGACATGGGAAGGCGGCGTGCGCGTGCCGATGTTGATTCGGTGGCCAGCGCACATCCCAGCCGGCAAGGTGTCGAACGGGATCCAGGACAACACGGACTTGTTCACGACCTTGGCTGCCGCCGCCGGCCTCCCGGACGTCGCGGAACAGTTGAAGACATCGCACCAGGTTCATATTGACGGGGTCAACAACCTTGCCCATTGGACCGGTTCGGCGCCCTCGGCTCGGAACATCGAATTCTACTACAACGAATCCCAACTGACCGCGATCCGCATCGGCAATTGGAAGTCGCATTTCATGGTTCGGGAAGGCTTCTTCGACTACAACAAGCCCAGCGCGCTCCTCTTCAACCTGCGGATGGATCCGTTTGAGAAGCACGACGGCTGGAAGTCCCAGGAGATCGCCATGAA
>JAHDWY010000720.1 GCA_023384315.1 Candidatus Hydrogenedentota bacterium
CTGGCGTTCGAGACCATCGACAGCCTTCTCGAGAAAGAGGAGTTGGTCGAAGAGTATCCCGGCAAGGCGCAGAAGAACTTTATCAAAGCCATCGAAGGCGCCATGCTGAAGACCATGTCGAAGATCGGGATCTCGACGCAGCACAGTTATCGCAGCGCGCAGATCTTCGAAGCCGTCGGCCTGAGCAAAGACCTCGTGGAGCGCTGCTTCACGGGCACCGCGTCCCGCGTGGGCGGCATTGACGTGGACGACGTGGCGCGCGAAGCGCTGATGCGGCATGCCGTGGCCTATCCGAAGAATCACGCGCGTCCCCGCGAGCTGGATCCGGGCGGTACCTATCGTTGGCGCAAGCGCGGCGAGTACCACCAGTACAACCCGGAATCCATTGCGTCGATCCAGCACGCGACGAAGACGAACGACAAGGAGAAGTACCGCCAGTTTGCGGAGTTGATCAACAACCGCAACCGGAATTTGTCGGCCCTGCGCGCGCTCATGAAGTTTAAGAAGAGTACGCCGGTTCCGGTGGACGAGGTCGAACCCGCGAGCGAGATCGTGAAGCGGTTCTGCACGGGCGCCATGTCGTTCGGCTCCATCAGCAAGGAAGCCCACGAGACGCTGGCCATCGCCATGAACCGCCTCGGCGGGCGCAGCAACACGGGCGAGGGCGGCGAAGATCCCAAGCGATTCGTCCCGGACAAGAACGGCGACTTGCGCCGCAGTTCGATCAAACAGGTTGCCTCGGGCCGTTTCGGCGTGACCAACGAATACCTCGTCAACTCGGACGAAATTCAGATCAAGATGGCGCAGGGCGCAAAGCCCGGCGAAGGCGGCGAGCTTCCGGGGCACAAGGTGTTCCCCGAGATTGCGCGCATTCGCTATTCCACGCCCGGCGTGGAACTGATTTCGCCGCCACCGCACCACGACATTTATTCGATCGAAGATCTGGCGCAGCTCATTCACGACCTGAAGAACGCCAACGTCCACGGTAAGGTGTCGGTCAAACTCGTTTCCGAGGTTGGCGTGGGCACCGTGGCCGCGGGTGTGGCAAAGGGCAAGTCGGATCTCGTCCTTATCAGCGGCGACAACGGTGGCACGGGCGCCTCGCCCTTGAGTTCCATCAAGCACGCGGGACTGCCCTGGGAACTCGGTTTGTCCGAGACGCACCAGGTGCTCGTGGAGAACAATCTCCGCAGCCGCATTCGCGTTCAGACCGACGGCCAGATCAAGACCGGCCGCGACGTGGCCATCGCGTTCCTGCTGGGGGCCGACGAAGTCGGCATGTCGACGCTGCCGCTGGTTGCCACGGGCTGCATCATGATGCGCAAGTGCCATCTCAACACCTGCCCGGTCGGCATCGCGACGCAGGATCCGGAGTTGCGGAAGAAGTTCGCGGGCAAGCCTGAATATGTGGTGAACCTGTGCTTCTTCATCGCGGAGGAAGTGCGCGAAATCATGGCGGAACTCGGCTTCCGCACGGTCAACGAGATGATCGGCCGCGCGGACATGCTGGAATACGATCCGCTGCCCGAGCATTGGAAAGCGAAGAAGCTGGATCTATCGCGCGTGTTGTATCAGGCGAAGCCTTGGGAAGGCGAGACTCTGTACTGCAGCCAGACGCAGGATCACGGCATCGACAAAGCGCTCGATAACCAGTTGCTCGAACTGTGCAAGGCCTCGCTGGTACCCAAGGCGAACCGCGAGGATGTCGCCAAGACGCGGATTGCCATCGAAATCCGCAACGTGAACCGCACTGTCGGCACCATGCTCTCCAGCGAGCTGACGCGGCGCCACCAGGTGGGGCTCGAGACGGGCACCTTGCCGGAAGACACGGTGTGGATCGACTGCAAAGGCACGGCGGGCCAGAGTTTCGGCGCTTTCGCGATCAAAGGCGTGACGCTCAATGTGGTTGGCGAGGCCAACGACTACTGCGGCAAGGGACTGTCCGGCGGCAAGATCATTGTGACCCCGCCGTCCGATTGCCCCATTGTCCCTGAAGCGAACATCGTCATCGGCAACGTGGCGCTGTACGGCGCCACGGGCGGCGAAGCCTACTTCCGCGGCATCGCGGGCGAGCGCTTCTGCGTGCGCAACAGCGGCGCGTGGGCGGTTGTGGAAGGCGTTGGCGACCACGGGTGCGAATACATGACTGGCGGACGCGCGGCCATTCTCGGCAAGACGGGACGAAATTTCGCGGCCGGCATGAGTGGCGGTATCGCCTTTGTGTTTGATGAAGACGGGACCTTCCCGGAACATTGCAACCCAGGCTTGGTCGACCTCAAGCCCATGAACGAGCGGAGCATTTCGGACCTTCGAAAAATGCTCGAGCGGCATGTCGAGTACACCGGGAGCGCGATCGCGAAGCGGATCCTGGACGACTGGGACGCGTCCATCGTGAAGTTCGTCCGGGTGATGCCGCGGGACTACGCTCGCGTGTTGCGTGAAATGGAGAAGCAGAAAGCAACCGCACAGCCGGTGGAAGTGTAGAGGAGTTTTACGAATGCGCCCCACTAAAGAAAAGGGCTTCATGGTGTACCGCCGGGAACTGCCCCCGTACGCGCCGAAAGAAGAGCGCACGAAACACTGGGATGAGTTTCTGACGGACTTCAACGACGAGAAGATG
>JAHDWY010000721.1 GCA_023384315.1 Candidatus Hydrogenedentota bacterium
CTTCATGGCGAGGTAGAGCCGCGTCGCGTCCACAATCTCCTGCCGGGTCGGTTCAACGATGGCCTTGGCCTGGCTCAGCCAATACGCTTCAGCCTCGGCCTCCGCCAGCGCGGGATCAACTGCATCGAATGCCGCAATCGTGTCCTCCACCGTGATAGGAATCATCTCGGCGCCCCACCGCTCTTTGAGTTGCGCGCCGTCGCAGGCAGCCGGCGTACCCATAGGGCCGCGCACGACGAGGATCTTCGTGTTCCGCATGCGCGACGGCACCCGCATGAGCGCGGCAACCCGGTCGATCTCGCTCCAGTCACTGGACGGAATCGAAACCACCTTTTTGCCTTCCTTTTGCCAGAGCGGAAAGTACATCCAGCCGTGGCCGCTGAACGGTTGCGAGAAGACCGCCGTAGGCAGGCCCGCGGCGACAATCTGTTCCATCGCTTCCCGTGGCGCGCCGCCGCCGTGGCCGGACAGGTGGAACATGAGCACGCCGTCGGCTTTCGGGAGTTGCTCCAGCACGGCGGGCAGTTCGTCCGGCGGCACGAGTTCGCCGCCCACGAATTTCACGTCGCCCAAGCGGGTTTCCAGGTCCGCGAGGTAGGCCTTGAACTTGTCGATCTCTTCAGTCGGACGGGAAAGATAGATGTCACCGGTGCGGCCGATGAACACGGAATGGATGTTAATCGGTTCGGGCTTGGGCCAACGGTCGTCGTAGAATTCGAAGGACCGCGCGTAGCTCTTCATCTGCGATGCGAGCAATACGCCCCCGGCCACGCTGCACCCCAGGAACTGCCGTCGGCTCACGCAAGAAGAACACATGGGTACCTCCTTGGGCCGAAGTAATACCCCCGGCCCCGTATCCACCAGAGGTCATCCGATGAAAACAAGGTCCCCGATCCGGCAGAGCACACGGACAGAGCGAGCGTTTGGCCGCCCCATCCCCCGTTTCCGGGACGACTCATGGTGGGAGAAAATCGGCGGGTGGATCGCACCACCCTCCCCCGTGTCTTCAGTCTAGTCCTTTCCGCAGAATCTGGCAAGGGTGTCGGAAGCGAGATTATTCTGCACGTTATGAGATAAGCGGGGAATGTAGCGCAGGCGTCCTCGCCTGCAAAGTCCGGACCCCAAAGAATGCAGGCGGGGACGCCTGCGCTACATCCACTGCGCCTAGCCCATATCTAACGTGAGAAATGCTTTCAGACCAACGTCGTTCGATCTTGCGTCCAGACGGTCAGGTTGGTGAGGTCGCGGGGCCGGCGGGGTAGAAGCAGGCCCATCGCGTAACCCGCGATAAACATGACGATATGGCCGATGACGCCGGTGTAATACACGTCGATGGGCAGGCGCATCGCCTCCGGAACGCGGAGCCACGCGGGTAGGACGGAATCGTACTGGATGAAAGTCATGTACGCGGACCAGAGTACGGTGCTTCCAATCGCGATGCCTACGCTGCGGGCGTCGCCGATCCGCGTGAGGAATCCGAGCAGGTAAAGGCCCAGCAGTCCGCCCGCGATAATGGAACTGATGATCAATCCGGTTTCGGCGATCGTCTTGCTTTCCGAAACGAGAAAGACCCAGGCGCCGCCGATCATCATCACCGATGCGGCAATGCCGATCCACCGCGCCACGGACAGGTAGTGCTTGTCGTCCCGGTTTTTCACGAGGTGGCGGCGGTACACGTCGACCACGCTCACGGTGGCAATGGCGTTGATACTGGAATCCAGAGACGACATCGCCGCGGCGAATATCGCTGCCAACACAATACCGGTCACCCCCACGGGCAGCTTCTGGCTGATGAAGTACGGCAGGATTTCCTCCGCCTTCCGCGCCCCAGACAGCATGGCTTCGGCGGCGGCATCCGGAAACGCCTGGTAGTAGGCGTAGAAGGCTGTGCCCAGGAAGTAGAAGAAGATCCACATCGCGAGACTTGCGATGCAACTGACGAACAGGGCCTTCCGGGCTTCGTGCATGTTGGCCGATGCGCAGTAGCGTTGCACGACGTTCTGATTGCACGCGTACTCGGCCATGAAATGGGTCAGTCCCACGAAGAAGATCATCAGCGCGGTCTTCTCGCTGAGGCTGAAGGTCCACGAGGCCTGCCGCAAGGAACCGTCCGGCATGAGTTCCGTGAAGGCAAGTTTGTCGTGCGCCAAACCGACCGAAATGATCTCGCCGAATCCGCCCGGCAGAAACTGAACGACTTCGACCAGGCACAGCACCGCACCGATCGCCAGCACGATGGTTTGAACCACATCGGTCCACACCACGGCCTCGATGCCTCCCGCCACGGTGTAGAAGGCGACAAACACGCCGCATAGAAGAATGCAGATCGTGGGGTCGAGGCCCGTAACCGTGGCGAACATCAATGCGAGCAGGTACAGGACCATGGCGAGCCGCGTGACCTGGGAAATCAGAAAAGCCAGGGCGCCGTAGAGGCGCGTGGAGGGACCGAACCGCGCTTCCAGGTATTCAAACGCCGACGTGACTTTGCCGCGCCGGTAGAAGGGAAGAAACAGGTAAGCGCCCGCGAACACCGCCAGGGGAAATCCAATGCTGAAGGCGAATCGAATCCACGAGGTCTTGTACGAGTCCGCGGGAATGCCGAGGAAGGA
>JAHDWY010000722.1 GCA_023384315.1 Candidatus Hydrogenedentota bacterium
GTATGGCTGTGCCGATTTCGTGATTGATACCGTGAGCTTTGGGAAATACAAGACCTGGTTGCGTGAGTTTGCGAAGGGAAATCTGAGATCTCCAGCCGCACTGTTGTTTCCCGTTATTCGCCCCGCCGCCGTTTATGCGGGCTGTCGGTTTGGCCGGGAGTTCCTCCGTTGAAGCGCGCCATCCAGGAATTCTACGAGAACAACCCCCTCATGGTGAGTTCCCCGTTTGGCGGCGTGGACGGCATCAATGAGGCGCTGCTCGAATCGGTATTCCGCAACCTCGCCATCGACGTCGCGGACAAACACATCCTCGACGTCGGTTGCGGTCGCGGTTTCACCGGCGAATACATCCGCGCCCGCGGCGGCCGGTACACCGGCATCGATCTCGTGGCCTCCGGTAGCGATTTCCCGCTGGCCCTCGGCGACGCCACCCATCTTCCGTTTCCCGGCGCATCCTTCGATGGTGTATTGTGCATCGACGCGTTTGAACACTTCCCGGACGGCGCGGCGGCGGCCCGGGAGTTCCGGCGGGTGTTGCGCGAGGACGGGTTCATGTTTTTGTCTGCGCCGAACTACGGGAACGTGGCGGGCCTCGTAAAATGGGCCTGCGAAACCCTGGGCGGCTACGACAAGAATACCTGGGCGCCGTTCCGCCGTTGGCAACCACAGGAACTGGAACAGCCCCTGACCGGATCGCGTGTCCGGCGGCTCTACGGCAACGCGGGGTTCACTCGAATCCGTCGCATCGGGCATGGGCCGGAAGTCGGCCTCGGCTTGTTCCCTTGGATAGACCACCCGCGCATGCCGGAAGCGATCCAGTTCCGGTTGCAGCGGTTGGCCGCGTGGGCGGGACCCGGCATTGCGCAGACATTTCCGTGGACGAGTCTCCACGGATTCTGGAAAATGGAACCATGATAGGCGGCATACGGCGAATCATACAGAAGATCAAGCTGCGGTACGGATCCGACGAGACCATTCGCCGCACCTTACGCGAGATGGGCATCCGCGTCGGCGATCGCAGCCGCGTCTACACCACCAAGTTTGGATCGGAACCCTGGCTCATTCGTATCGGGGATCACGTCGGCATCTCCCACGACGTCGTCTTCGTCACGCATAACTCGAACTGGACCTTCCAGGACAAGTATGAGACGCTGACCAGCTTCGGCAAAATTGAGGTCAAGGACAACGTCCATATCGGGGTCAACGCGATCATCCTGCCCAACATTACCATTGGACCCAACGCCGTCGTCGGTGCGGGCAGCGTCGTTACCCGCGACGTCGAACCCAACACGGTCGTCGCCGGAAATCCCGCGCGCGTGATCTGCACGCTGGATGAACTGGAAAAGAAGGCCGTTGCCGCGCACATCGATATCCCCAAAGATCGCGAAGCGGCGCGCAAGGTCCTCATCAAACACTTCTGGGGGGACGACGCGTGAACCTGGCGTTGCTCATGGGCAACCGGTACAGCGCGTGGCACCTGCAAGGCTTCCACCTGTTGCGCGGCGAACCCGCCATCACCGCCTTTCGCGCGGAGTCCCAGATCCAGGATCACTTCAGCGAACGCGGCGATGGCACGGAAGCGTTCAATATCGAGCGCATCTACTTCGACACGCAATCCGGCAATCCGATCGCGCGAACGAAGAACGTCTTGCTGGAGCGCTACGCAAGCCGCGCGCCGCGCATCGTGCCATTCCATGATCGGTTGCAGGGTTTCGATGTTATCCACTCCTGGGAGTTGTTCACGGACTGGTCCGCCGAAGCCGCACTTGCGCGCGAACGCTTCGACATCCCCCTCGTGGTTACCGTCTGGGACCTGATCCCCTTCAACATGGAACGCGATTCCGAGCGCCGCGCCATCAAATGCCGCGTCGCCGAGAAGGCCGACCGCTTCGTCGTCTACACGGAACGTTCCCGGCGCACGCTGGAGATCGAAGGTATTGGAGAAGAACGGATTGCGCAAGTTAATCCAGGCGTAGATTTGGAGAAGTTTTCGCCGAAGCCTACGCTGGAGTCGAAGGAAGAGTTCGTCATTCTCTTCGTCGGTTGGCTGGTGCCGCGCAAGGGCATTGATTTCCTGCTGCTGGCGTTGCGTGAACTGTTTGCCGATCCGGAGTTAAAGGGCCGCCGCATCCGCTTGCAGATTGTCGGTTCCGGCGCGGGACGCGACCGCGTTGAGCGGCTCATCGCGCGGCTTGGCATCGGCGACGCCTGCACGTTCAGCGGCGCGCTGACCTACGACCAGATGCCGGAGGCTTTTCGCGGCGCCGATGCCTTCGTGCTTCCCAGTATCGCCACCGGCGAGTGGCAGGAACAGTTCGGCATGTCCCTCATCGAGGCCATGGCCTGCGGTCTTCCCTGCGTCGCCACGCTCAGCGGCGCCATCGAGGAGATCGCGGGCGACTGCGCAGTCTTGTGCCAGCCGAACGATTTTCTCGCCCTGTACCAGAGTTTACGCGATCTGATCCTTGATCCCAGCCGCGCAAACGACCTCGGCCAACGTGCGCGCAGGCGTGTCGAGGAGCGCTTCGATCTGCGCCAACACGCCGGCGCCCTGTCCAACGTCTACGATTCGCTGCTGCAATGACCGAAGACGACCGAACCTACGAAG
>JAHDWY010000723.1 GCA_023384315.1 Candidatus Hydrogenedentota bacterium
GCCCACGTGCCCCCTTCCGCTGCCCCCGACGGAGAGCCAAACTGGGTGCCTCAGGGAACATCCCCCTAAATCCCCCTTCGAAGGGGGACTTTGGGGCCACCCGCTTTTCGCAATCTATCTGAGGGAACACTCAGGACACTAGCATATGGCGGCGGGTGCTACAAAACGCCGGCAATTCCTTCGCCGTGGATCAATCGTCGTCCACAGGAAACACGAAAGCCGCGCGCACGGGCGCGGGCATGGGGCTGTCCGCGCCCTTGATCGATCGCCACACGATCTCGTTGAATACCAGATCGTCTGCCGCGTCTTCCTTTTCAAAGTTGAGTTGTGCGGACAGGTCGGCGCCCCAGGCGTCCGCGCTGTTGCGGACCGTGCGCAGTTCCTCCGGCACGGGGCGGCATTGGTACGGCGTGAGGTCGGGCTCGTGCCGGAAGGTGTTGTACATGGGCAAAGCCCCGGCATCGTACTGGCTCATGGGCTGAAGCCCGAGGATCAATTCCATCGACCGCAGCATGCTCGCGGTAGAGTACATCGTCCGGTCCAGGCCGCGCCCACGGGTATACGGGCTCACCACCATCGCAACGGTCCGGTGGGCGTCGATGTGATCGGGGCCGTTCTGCGCGTCGTCCTGCACGACGAAAATCGCGGTCTTCGGCCAGGCGGCGCTTGCGCTGACCGCTTCGACGATCATGCCGAGGGCGAGATCGTTGTCGGCAACCATGGATCGCGGCGACAGACTGCCCTCTTTCGTGCCGGCGGTGTGATCGTTTGGCAATCGCACGATCATGAACTGCGGCAGGCTGCCCTCGCCGAGCATGCGATTGAACTCAGAGATGAATCGCATGGCGCGATCCATATCCAGGTAGTCGAGATCCCAGCCGTTGTAGAAGGGATCGAAATGCCCTTCCAGCGTCTTCACTGGCGTCGTCGCCGGTTCGAGGTGTGCATCCGGATCGCCCGTGGCGATGGTGCCAGTCTGTTCCTGTCCGGCTTCGGGAGTCCTAGGCTCGGGATTTCCCACGAATTCGCCGAAGCCGAAGTACGACACGCCCGCCTCGCGGCACTTGTCCCAGATGTACCCGGACTCCGGGTACGCAATGGGCCAGCGCCCCTCCGACGGATAGGTCAGCCCATGCCCGCCATACGAACTGGGCCACGTCTTCTGCACGAAATCGGTGGCGTAGGCGCCCGTCGTCCATTCATGACCGTCCGCGCTCACCTGCGATTCCACGTAGAAGTTGTCCAGTAACACGTACTCCCGCGCGAGGGCGTGGTGGTTCGGTGTGAACTTCTCGGGGAACAGACACAAATCCGGGTCGCCGCGCCCTTCCGGCATGTCGCCAAAGACCTGATCGTAGGTGCGGTTTTCCTTGATGATGTAGATGCAGTGTTTGATGGGTGACGGATCGCCCACTTGCGCGGGGATGGGATTTCCTGCAGTCGGCTCCGCAACCGGCTGCTTGTCCTCCCGGTATGGAGAGCAGCGGCGTACCCGGGCCGTGAGTTCCGGCAACACGTCGTTCGGCGGCATGGGGATGATCGACAGCGCTCCCGGCGTCATCACTTTGGCGTGCTGTTCGTAGGTCCTTCGCGTGTCGTCCCGCATGTACGGATTCGGCCCGCGGGGATTCGCGTTGGACGAAAACCCCTTGCCGTTGGCGACGTAGAGGGTCTTCCCATCGGCGGACACGCGTACCGACGTAGGATACCATCCGACCGGAATCGCCCCCAGCGCGCGCGATTTCCCCGACTCCTCGATGTCGAAGACCGCGATCGAGTTATTGTCCGCGTTTGCGATGAACAGACGAGCGCCATCCGGCGAAACTGCGAGTGCGTTTGGCGTGCTGCCTTCCAACGCATCGGGGTAGAGCGCTGTATTGAGCGTTTCCGTGACCTGCATGGTAGCCGAGTCGATCACCGACACCGTGTTCACGTTTGCGTTCGCCACGAAGAGCCGCGTCCCGTCCACGGAAAGCAGCAATTCATTCGGGTGTTCGCCGGTTTCCACCAACACGGGCTCGCCGATTCCCTCGCCTTCCAGCGGAATCATAGCGACCTTTGCTTGTCCCCAAAGACTGACAAACAGGCGTACGCCGTCCGGCGAGAACACACAATCGTAAGGCCGCGATTCCGTGCCGAAATCGCGCCGCCAACGCTGAACGCCGGTCTCGGCGTTCCACACGCCAACCGCGTTGCCCCAGGTTTCCGTGACGGCCAGCCACGCGCCGTCCGGGCTGACCTGCATGCCGCAGGGAACGTGCTGCTCCTTCACGGGCGCGATCGGGAAACTCCCCGGATTGGATAGGTACCCCTTCTCGAAGTCGAAGGTGTGAATGACCTCGTCTTCGCCACCGCTCACGTACAACCGTGAACCGTCCGGCGAAAACGCGAGACCGTAATACACGTTCGGCAGCACCACGCGACTCACGAGCTGGTTCCCGCTCGTGCGGAAGACCATCAGTTCGTGCTCACCCGCGCCGCAGTGGGCGACGACGAGATACTGCCCATCGGGAGACAACCGCATGTTCATCGGGAACTGCCCCAAGGGCCGGTCGTCCCCAACCGGGTCCAGGTACCACTGATTCGGCAACAGG
>JAHDWY010000724.1 GCA_023384315.1 Candidatus Hydrogenedentota bacterium
GATCGGTGCTCGGCGCCGCCGCCGGTTATCTGGTCGGGCTTGGTCTATGGTCGGCCGTGGACCAACTGTTTTTCACGTATATCCCCGGGTTTTCGCCCGACAAATTTGAATATGTAACGGAACTCTATGAACGGTGGAACTTCTGGATCGTGTTCGTAGCGGCCTTCACGCCCATTCCGTACAAGGTAATCACGATTACCGCGGGCGTCTGCGCGATCAACTTCCCCATGTTCCTTATCGCCTCCATTGTGGGGCGCGCGGCGCGATTCGTTCTCGTCTCGTACCTGCTCCACAAGTTCGGCGAACCGATTCATGATTTCATAGACCGGCGGTTCAACCTAGTTACCCTGGCTTTCACGATTTTGCTGATCGGCGGGTTTCTGGTGTTGCGATTCGTGGGGCATTGAGGGTGCGCCGGCACCCCGGACAGTTATAGGAACGTGCGTGCCCGGACAGGGAATACGCCAAACCGGCGCTCGATCGGGAGCGCGGTAGCACCTCACCCAATGGGGTGAAAAGGGAGAGCAGAAAGCATGTGCGGAATAGTAGGTTACATCGGCGACAACCATAACGCCGTAGACGTCATCATGGCCGGGCTTCACCGCCTGGAATACCGTGGCTACGAGTCGGCGGGGGTCGCGGTCGTGAAGGACGGATCCCTGAGTTCAGTAAAGAGCCTTGGCAAACTGATCTCCATGGACGCCAAGTTGGAACAGAACCCATTGAAGGGTTCGCTGGGCATCGGCCATACCCGCTGGGCGACGCACGGCGTTCCAAGCGAAGTCAACTCCCATCCCCATTTCGATGGCGCCATGGAAATCGCGGTGGTCCACAACGGTATCATCGAAAACTACCAGGAACTGCGCGAGTCCTTGCAGGCCGATGGCGTCGTGTTCCGCAGCCAGACCGACACCGAAACGATCGCCCATCTCGTGCGCAAGTATTATCAGGGCGACCTCTTTGCGGCCGTCAAACGCGCGCTGCAGGACGTGGAAGGCGCCTACGCCATCGGCGTTATCGCCAAGGACAATCCGGACGTGCTCGTGGCAGCGCGCCACGGCAGCCCGCTCATCGTCGGCTTGGGCGATGATGAGGCGTATATCGCGTCCGACGTGCCGGCCATCATGAAGTACACCCGGAAAGTGCTGTACATCGACAACGGCCAGGTCTGCGAAATCACCCGCAAGGGCTATAAGATCGAAGACCTCCAGGGCAACCCGGTAACGCTCGAAGTGAAGACCGTCGACTGGGACGACTCCGCGGCTGAGAAGGAGGGCTATCCCCACTTCATGCTGAAGGAAATCAACCAGCAGCCGGACGTTATCCGCAATACGCTCCGGGGCCGTGTCACCGAAGGTTCCGACGAAGTGAACCTGCGCGACATGCAGCTCACCGAGCAGGAACTGAAGGACTGCAAAAAGATCGTCATCGTGAGTTGCGGGACGGCGTGGCACGCGGGTCTCGTGGGCAAGTACCTCATTGAGAAGTTCGCCCAGGTACCCGTCGAAGTCGACATCGCCTCCGAGTACCGGTACCGCGATCCCATCATCTATCCGAACACAATCGTGATCCCGGTTACCCAGTCGGGCGAGACCGCCGACACGCTGGAAGCCATCCGCATCGCGAAGAGCAAGGGCGCAAAGGTCGTGTCCATCGTGAACGTGGTCGGCTCGAGCATCGCGCGCGAATCGCACGGCGTCATCTACACGCAAGCGGGACCGGAAATCGGCGTGGCCTCGACCAAGGCCTACACATCGCAGATTACGGCGTTTGCCCTGTTCACCATCTGGCTGGGCGAGACCCGCGGCGTCTTGTCCAAGGCGGAAGCCAAGGATATGATCGCCCACTTGCGCGCCATCCCGGACAAGATCCAGTGGTGTCTGGACAACCAGGAAGACGTCATCCGTTGCGCGGAAGATCCCAAGTACCTGAACGCCCAGAGCGCGCTGTACCTCGGCCGCAGCTTCAACTTCCCGAGCGCATTGGAAGGCGCGTTGAAGTTGAAAGAAATCAGCTACATCCACGCCGAAGGGTACGGCGCGGGCGAAATGAAGCATGGCCCCATCGCCCTGGTAACGGACGAGCTTCCGGTGGTCTGCGTGGCCGTTGCCGGTGAGACCTACGACAAGATGGTGTCGAACATTCAGGAAATCCGCGCGCGCCAGGGCATCGTGTTGTCCGTGGCGACCGTGGGTGACGAAGGGATCGAGAAGCACAGCGAAGACGTAATCTACGTGCCGGAGTGCTACGAGCCGTTCAGCCCGATCGTGGTGGCCGTGCCCTTGCAGTTGCTGGCGTACTACATCGCGGCGAACCGCGGATGCGACGTGGACCAGCCGCGCAACCTCGCCAAGAGCGTTACCGTCGAGTAGCGTTCAACCTCGCTAAACAACACAAGGCGGCGCGCCGGATTCACCGGAGCGCCGCCTTCTTAATTTCTTCGCGAGTGACCGCTTACGGGATGAGCGCCAAGTAATACGTGGTGATCCAAACCAGGACAAGATAAAGCGGATACAGCAGTTGCCCGAGAACGCCCGAGCTGAGAGTTTCGAGTAATTGTTCCAGATTGATCATCGCGGCAAGTCCTCCT
>JAHDWY010000725.1:0-825 GCA_023384315.1 Candidatus Hydrogenedentota bacterium
GTGGTCGCCGGTAAATGCAATACTGCGCGTCTGGTCGAAGAACAAGGTGTCGGACGCGGAATGACCGGGCACGTGATGAACGGAGTATCCCAGCGCCTGGTCGCCGTGTTCCAGGATCTCATCGAGCTTCACGTGGGAGGTCATGGATTTAAAGCTATCACGAGCTGCCGCCGTCGCGTCGATGACGGATTGGGGAGCGCCGAACGTGGAGAGCGTATGCAGGATGAAGGTGTTGGTGCGTTCCTCGTGGGCTTCGCGGTCACCGGGCAACACCTCAGCCGTGCGGTGTCCGTACGTGATGGCGCCGGATTCGTCCACCAGGCGCGCGAGGTTGCCCACGTGGTCCACGTGACTGTGCGTCACAACGATGGCTTCAAGATCAGCAATTTCGAAGCCGTGCGATCGGAGCGCGGCCACTAACGCGCCGTAGGCGTCTTCCGTCGCGGGACCGGTGTCGATCAGTGTCAGCGGCTCGCTACGAATCAGATACGCGTTGACGGGTCCCACGATGAAGGGCGTAGGAAGCGGGATAGGAACGATATGTCCGGACGACGCGCTTGCCGTCATCGCTGGTTCATGGCGGCGACGTAGCTATCAAAATTCCGCTTCATCTCGTTGACGGTGTCGCCCCCGAACTTCTCAATGAAGAACTCGGCGAGCACGATGGCGAGCGCGCATTCGACGATGATCGCCAAAGCCGGGACGGCGCAGGTGTCGCTCCGCTCGAGGACGGCCAACGCCGCTTCACGGGTTTCCATGTTGACGCTGCGCAGGGGTTTCATGAGCGTCGAGATGGGCTTCTTGGCGACGCGGACGATGAGGTCT
>JAHDWY010000725.1:835-2589 GCA_023384315.1 Candidatus Hydrogenedentota bacterium
TCATGCTGCCTTCGGTGCCACCGAGATTGTTGCTGAGCCGCCGGTAATGGCCGCCGATGCGTTCTTCGTCGGAATAGACAATCTCATCGTGATACTTGCTGCCAGGGCGTCCGGTACCGCGGAATCCGATGCCCACGTCTACGCCCTTCACGGCCTGAATGCTGAGCATGGCCTGGGCGATGCGGGCGTCGAGTTTCCGATCCCACTGCACGAAACTGCCGATGCCGGGCGGAAGTCCCCAGGCACGTACTTCGACCTCGCCGCCGAGGGAGTCCTTGTCGCGCTTGGCCTTCTTGATGGCATCGACCATCTTCGCGCCGGCGGCTTTGTCGCAGCAGCGGACCTGGGACTTCATGGAGAGTTTGCGGATGTCTTCCGATGCGACCTTGTCGGTCTTGGCGGTGACGTTGCCGATCTGTGTCACGTGCGCGGCCATGTCGACGCCGAATTCGGCGAGGAGTTTGCGGCACAAGGCGCCCGCGGCTACGCGGCCCGCAGTCTCCCGCGCGGAAGCGCGTTCGAGGACGTTGCGGCAGTCGTCGTGCTCGTATTTCATCGCCCCGACGAGGTCGGCGTGACCAGGACGCGGTTCGACGATCTTCGTGGCTCGAGGGCCGGTGGACGGCTTCCACGGGTCCATGGCATCGGTCCAGTTCTTGAAGTCGCGGTTCCACACCGCCATGAGGAGCGGTCCGCCCAGCGTGATGCCGCCGCGCATGCCGGCGAGCATATCGACTTCGTCTTTTTCGATGCGCTGGCGTCCACCGCGGCCGTAGCCTTTTTGCCGTTCGGCCAGCCAGAAGTTGATGTCTTCGGGTTGCACCTTCAGTCCAGCGGGAAATCCGTCGACCATGCAAAATACACCGCGGCCGTGGGATTCGCCCGCTGTCAGAAAACGTAGCAAGACTTCTCTCTCCTCTACTGGGTCACGCCCAGGTAGTCAAAGTACCAATCGTAGATCTGCTGCCCGAAGAGGCAGACGATGACGCCGCCCAGGGCAAGATAGGGTCCAAAGGGCAGGTAGTGGCCGGTCTGTTCGCCTTCTTCGGTTTCGAGACTGCGCTTCTTCCCCTTCTCGATGACGAGCATCGCGACACCGATGATGCTGCCGATGAAGGAGGCCAGCATGATGATCAACACGACGCCGGGATAGCCGAAAAACGCGCCCAGCATGGCGAGCAGTTTCACGTCGCCGAAACCCATGCCGCGTTTCTTAAGCACGGCCATAGTCAGTTTATCCAGGAGATAAAGTACGCCGCCACCGACCAGCAGTCCGATGAGCGAGTTGAATACCGGCTCCAAGGAGCCGAGCACGAACAGGCCGCTCTCGGGGTAGAACATGGCGATGAGCGCGCAGACGATGCCGATGGGCATACCGGGGAAGGTCACTTCGTTCGGGATGGTCCAGTCGGTAAGATCGACGAAAGTGACGAGCACCATGGACGCGACCAGCAACATGTAAATGGGCGTGGCGAGAGTCAGCCCGAATTGCCAATACACGGCCAGGAAGAGCAGCGCTGTGATCGCTTCAACCAGGGGATACTGCCAACTGATGGGGGTCTTGCAGTTGCGGCATTTCGCCCCGAGCACCAGCCAACTGACCATGGGGATGTTGTCGTACCATTGAATGGGCGATTCGCACTTGGGACAGCGCGAGCGCGGCGTGATTACGGAAAGGCCCGCAGGCAGCCGGTATACGCACACATTCAAGAAGCTGCCGACCACAGCGCCGACAGCGAAGGATACGATGTAGA
>JAHDWY010000726.1 GCA_023384315.1 Candidatus Hydrogenedentota bacterium
GGCCACACGCGTCTCTAGGTCCGGCGGCTGAATATCCGTTACCAATCCCCACTCGAATCGCGAAATCAAGCGCTCTTCAAGCCCAGGGATTTCCTTCGGCTGACGATCGCTCGAAATGACGATCTGCTTGTGCATATCGAACAACGCATTGAATGTATGGAAAAACTCTTCCTGCGTCGCTTCCTTGCCCGAGATGAACTGGATGTCGTCGATGAGCAATACGTCCGCGCGGCGATACTTCGACCGGAATCGCATGGTCGACTTCTTCGCGATACTTTCGATCAACTGGTTCGTGAAATGTTCGGAGGAAATAAACACCACGTTCGTCCCCGGACGGCGATCGAGTATCTCGTGTCCAATCGCCTGCATCAGATGCGTCTTACCCAATCCCGTGCCGCCATAGACGAACAAAGGGTTGTACGCCCGAGCGGGGGACTCCGCCACGGCGCGGGACGCGGCATGGGCAAAACGATTGCCGCTGCCGACGACGAACCGATCGAAGACATAGCGCGGATTGAACCCGTCGCGACTGACCATCTCAGGCAGAGGCGCCGGCGCCGGCGCGACTGTCGGACGCTCCTGTGGACGCTTCAGAGTTCGCGCGGCGCCCTCCCCGCCGGGAACGAATTGCACCTCCCGGAAGTTGGGAATGACGGCGCCTGCGCATGCGCTTACGGCGTCCAGGTAGTGTCGGCGCAGCCAGTCCGCAAAGAACTGGCTGGGCACCTTCACGATCAATCGCCCATCTTCATACGAACCAAAAGATGTCTGTGAAAACCAATTTTTGTAACTGTGCTCATCGAGGATTTTTTGAAGCCGCTCCTGGGCAGCCTGCCAAGGATCTAAATCGTTGGGTACGGTATTCCCGCTGATTTCGTGTGCAGACAATCGTCAAACCCCTTCCCGCTGTATTCGGAGAATGCGACACGGCTTGCGCCCCACCAATTCGCATCCCCTCTTCCCTCTCGACCCTGGCGCACACGCGCCACCTACTCGTTCACACCTGCAGTTGGATCGACGTCGTACTGACCCCAGAGCCGACTTCGTTCCTCCCGTTCTACGCAAACCGCGCGCGACCGCTGCGCACGGCACATCCAGAACCTCAAAAACTTATCCACAGCTTATCCACGGGCTATCCACAATCTTTCCACAACCCAATAAAATAAGGCCTTTTTAGCTCAAATGGGGAGCGAGTGTGCATCATGATCGGCGCCCTTGTCAAGCACTCCTTTTGCACCCAAGACACACGCGAGTTTACGAACGATTTCCTCTCGCCATGCCATTGTTGCCGGAGTAAGGACGCGAACAGAGACTGGTGATTTTTCCCGACTCGGGCGCGTTGAAGTGGAATCGGAGTCGTTGAAGGGATCGTGCAAAGAAGGATTATACATCGGTCTGCCGACTGCACCTCGCGCACGCCGCTTACTCCTGTAAACAGACACACGTCTCCCTCTAGGGGATTGCGCATGACTACGTGAAGGTACGTGATTTTGACGAGCAACTGCGGGTTCTTGCCAGTCCAGCTTCGGCCTTACCAACCCGACTCTATGCTCCGACCATTAGATTCGCGCAGTATACCACCCGAAGACGATATCCGCAAGCGATCTTTTCGATCGGAAAGCACGACGTGTGGAGATTCCGTCCCGCAATGGCGTATGCTATCTTTCGCGCCACGCTGGTTAACCTCATCGCCAAATCTGCAAAAGGACATTCGTAGTGATTCTTGAATCGGAGCGCGCGTTGCGTCCGCGTCTCGCCATCACGATGGGCGATGTGAACGGAATCGGACCGGAAATCCTCGCCAAGGCGCTTTCCCGTGACGCGGTCTTTTCGGTCTGCGACCCATTCGTAGTCGGCAGCGCGTCGATCCTGGCAGCCCAAGGGCCGATGCTTGCGAACTTGCCCCAACTGCGTGAAGTGCGAGATCCGGCGGGCTGGCGGCACGAACCCGGAACGCTGTCGGTATTCAGCGCCGGTGTCGCGGATCCGCCACACACGCCGGGCGTACTCGACGGCGTGGCCGGCGCGGCCGCTGTGGCTTGGATTCGAGCAGCCGTGCAACTCGCCCTCGACGGTGTGGTCGACGGCATCGTAACGTGCCCAATCAACAAGGAAGGCATCAAGTTGGGCGGGTGCCCGTCAACCGGGCACACTGAGATCATTGCGGAAATGACCGCTTCTCCGGACTACCGCATGTGTCTCTTTACCGACCAGATGCGGATCGTGCATATTTCCGCGCATTTTCCCTTGCGCGAAGCGGTGGAGATGGTGCGCGCCGATCGCATTGAAACCTCGATTCGAATCGCCCAAGACGCGCTGATCAGAATCGGCCTGCCCCGCAAACGCATCGCCGTTGCCGGGCTCAATCCGCACGCCGGAGAAGCTGGTTTGCTCGGGGACGAGGAATTGCGAGAAATCGAACCGGCCATTGCACGTTGCCAATCCGAAGGCATCGACTGCAGCGGGCCTTATCCTCCCGACACGGTCTTCCGTAGAATGGCGGATGGTGAGTTTGACCTCGTCGTCGCCATGTACCACGACCAGGGTCATATCCCGTTGAAACTGATTGCCATGGATGAAGGCGTG
>JAHDWY010000727.1 GCA_023384315.1 Candidatus Hydrogenedentota bacterium
GGCCTCGCTCATGGCCTCCAGCAGGGCCGACTGTGTACGCGGTGACGCGCGGTTGATTTCATCGGCCAACAGCACGTTGCAGAATATGGGACCGCGACGGAACGAAAACGTACCGTCGACGGGATTGTAAATGGACGATCCCAGAATATCGCCCGGCAGCAGATCCGGCGTGAACTGAATGCGGTGGTAGGTGACGTCGACGGACCGCGCCAACGCCTTGGCCAAGGTCGTTTTACCCACGCCGGGCACGTCTTCGATCAACACGGAGCCGCCGGCGATGAACGCCGTAATCAATACGTCCACGTTCTCCGCTTTGCCCTGTATGACCCGGCATAGATTGTCCCGCAACGCGGCCAGCGCCTGATAGTGTTCGTCCGTAATCACTTCGCTCATTCAACCGCTCCCCACTGGTTAACGCCGCGACGGCCGCGACCCCCTTGCCGACCATGGTAACGGGACGCGGGATGCGCCGCAATGGAGCATCGGCGCCCGTTCTGTGAGTCATTGTAAAGCACCGCGCTCAAAGGGCTTTAGTCGGCAGGCCGGTGTATACCGCGTAGAAGTTCGACAGGGCTGTCCTTTTCACGGTCGGCCGTTCGTCGTGTAGGTGAATTGGTCAACGAAGCTGCCGGCGGCTCAATTCTTCATGAAAGGGACAAAGATGAACAGGCAAGCAATTCTGCGCAGCGATCGAAATCCGGAACCCCACCACGCTGTGGTCTCTCGGGAGGAATGGATCGCGGTTCGCACACGGTTTCTGGAAAGGGAGAAGGAGCTTACCCGGCTGCGCGACCGGCTCAGCGCCGAACGCCGCGAGCTGCCGTGGGTCAAGGTGGAAAAGAGCTACGTCTTCGACAGCCCCCAGGGTAAGGTCACGCTGGGCGACCTGTTCGACGGTCGCAGCCAGCTTATCGTCTATCACTTCATGCTGGGTCCCGGTTGGAAGGAAGGTTGTGTGGGATGTTCCTTCCTGGCCGACCATATTGGCGGCGCGCTTCAGCATCTGATCCAGCACGACGTATCGCTGGTCGTCGTGTCGCGCGCGCCATTGCCGGAGATTGAATCGTTCAAACGGCGCATGGGCTGGTCGTTCCCCTGGGTATCATCCTTCCACAGCGAATTCAATTTCGATTACCACGTATCCTTCACAAAGGATCGAATGGCACTGGGCCCCACGTACTACAACTTCCAGGCGCGGACGTCGCAGACGGAAGGCGAGGCCTCGGGCGTCAGCGTGTTCTACAAGGACGGGCGCGGCGCGATTTACCACACCTATTCGAGTTACGCCCGCGGCGACGAGGGGTTGCTGGGCGCGTACAACTACCTCGACCTCACGCCGAAAGGCCGCAATGAAACCGGACCCAACTACAACCTGACGGACTGGGTGCGCCACCACGACCGTTATGGCGCGGGAGGCTACGTCGATACGACCGGCCGTTACGTGGCGGCGAAGGAGCGGCAATCGTGAACGGGACGTCATGCTGCCAGTCGCCGGTGCGCCGTTCCGGTCTTCGGTCCCGCGTCCTCGAAACCACGGGCTGGGCCGTTCCCGGCGCCCTGCTGGTGCTGATGCCGAAATGCCCCGCCTGCGTCGCCGGCTACATCGCGCTGGCCACGGGCGTGGGCATCTCGTTCACCGCGGCGGCGTACTTGCGCACCGGACTCCTCGTCGCGAGCGTGGGACTGCTCATTCTCCTCGCGGCGCGGCAAGTCCACGGATTCGTCCGGAGAAGACGCGCGGCGCGATGACCTGAATACGGGCGATACCCAATGACAACGGCAAAGGAGAAGGAGTCCATGCAGAAGATCACCCCGTTCTTGTGGTTTAACGACAACGCGGAAGAAGCCGTGGCCTTGTATACATCGGCGTTCAAGGATTCCAAGATCCTCAGCACGATGCGCTACGGCGACGCCGGGCCCGCACCGAAGGGATCCATCATGACGGTTTCCTTTCTGCTGGAAGGACAGGCGTTCACCGCGTTGAACGGCGGGCCCATCTACACGCATACGCCCGCCACGTCGCTCTTCGTCCAATGCGCAAGCCGCGAAGAGGTCGACGCCCTCTGGGCCCGGCTGTCCGAAGGCGGCACGGTGCTGATGGAGCTGGGTGAGTACCCCTTCAGCGAACGCTATGGATGGGTCAGCGATCGGTTCGGGGTGTCGTGGCAGTTAAGCCTCGCGAAAGCGGAACAAAAGATCGTGCCGTTCCTCCTGTTTACCGGCGCACAGTATGGCAAGGCGGAGGAGGCGATGCGGTTCTACACATCGCTCTTCGACGACTCCAGGATCGACAACGTCGACCGCTACGGCAAAGGCGAGCCCGAGCCCGAAGGTTCCGTCCGTCACGCGACCTTCGTCTTGCAGGGCCTTCAGTTCATGGCCATCGAGAGCGCCCATCCTCACGAGTTCACTTTTTCCGAAGCCTTCTCTTTCGTCGTGAACTGCGACTCGCAAGTAGAGATCAACCGGTTTTGGGAGAAGCTCACGGATGGTGGGCAACCCCTTCAATGCGGCTGGCTGAAGGACAAGTTCGGGGTGACCTGGCAAATCGTGCCACCGGTGCTCATCGAAATGATGCAGGACAA
>JAHDWY010000728.1 GCA_023384315.1 Candidatus Hydrogenedentota bacterium
GACGGCACCTCGACATGGACGCAGTGGTGGCCCAACGGCGCCGTCAAGTCGGAATCCACCTGGCGCGACTTCCACGCCGAGGGCGCCGCCAAACGCTGGGACGCGAGCGGTGCTCTGGAGGAGGAGTACACGTTCACTCGCGGGAAATAGCTGCGCGACCGCCGATCGGCAACGCAATCGAGGCCGCTATTTTTCGATCGTGAACTCGTCCTTGACCGCACCGCCTTTGGTCTGTGCGCGGAACATCAGCCGGTTGCCGTCGATCTGAATCACATTGCACAGAAGCCCGCCGTCCGCGAGCGCCGCGGCGAACTCGGGCAGCTCGCTTTTGAACTCACGGGCTGGCACGGACACCGAAGTAACGTAGACGGTCCCGTCGTTGGTCGAATCCGCGCGTTGCCCCGCGCGCATAGGGTGCGTTCGCAGGTAGTAGTGCACGTGCCCCGTGAGCACGAGGTCGACGTGGTACTGGTCGAACAAGGTGCCCCAGGCTTCATGCAGGTGCGGGTACGATTCACCCCGCGCATACAGCGGAAAATGGAACACCGCAATCTTCCAACGCGCATCGCTCGCGGCCAACCGCTCTTTCAGCCAATCACGCTGCGGCTCGATGTCGTCCATCACATTCAACATGAAGAACTCGGCATCGCCATACGTGAACGTGTAGGCCGTTTCGGGTGTGATGGAAGCAGGACCGTTTTCTGGAAGGTTGAAAATATCCAGATACATTCCCGCGCCGAGGCCCAGTTGCGCGTCGTGATTGCCGATTACCGGCATTACCGGGCGCGCGTGGAACGCGGGTTCGCCATAGGTGAGCGTCATGTCCCAGTCTTCGCGCTCCATGCCGGTCCCGACCAAGTCGCCGGAGATAACCGTGAACGCGGCCTCCGGGTGTCGTGCAACGGTATCCGCGAGAACCGCGCCCCATTCCTCGTTGCTGTGCGTGTCGCTGCAATGGAAGAAGGTAAACGGCGCTGCACCGTTGGGCGCGGTTGTGAACTCAGTCAAGGCGCTCCACGCGTCCGTCGCGGCACTGCCCGCCTGATATTCGTACGTAGTTGCCGGTTTCAGGTCGGTCAGCACCGCCGTGTGGAAACGGCAATACCGATCGTTGGCCAGCATGCGGTCTTCCATGATTTCCGACGTGGCAACGGCTTCCTGAAACGCGGCGGTTCCTCTTTCGCGATACCGCACGACGCCGGCCTCGGTCTCATCATCGGTCCGCCACTGGATGGTTTGCGTCGTGCGCGGGTCGTCGCTCCAGGTCAGGTAAACGGGGTCCGGCGCGATGGTCGACGGAAACGGGGTCTCGCGGAAGGAGCCGACGAGTCCCGCTTCCTTGGCGCGGCCCCGGTACGTTGGAAGGAGCTTGTGACCGGCGAGGGATTCCGGCACTTCCGTGAGCACAAGTTCCGTCCAGTCCTTGTACATCATCGAGCCCTTCTGCATATCCAGCACGATCTGATCAGCGGGATAGAAGTTTGAGAGTTCAAGCGTGTCGCCCGAATTCTGTGCGCCGACCGCGACGAAGTAGGGACGCGTATAGCTGTCGAACCCGTTGATCCCCAGTTCCACGCGGCCCGCGGGAAACGCCTTCTGCCAGACCTCGTACTCCCAGTCCTCCGCGTTTTTCACGATCATCCCGGTCTTGCTGAAACCGGCCTGCTCAATCCAGAAGGGCACCGTCTCCTGGTCCACGTGCCGTATGAGGGACACCACGACCGGGACGTTCACATCGAAAGACCAATACCCGGTTGCGAAGGCTTCGCGTTCTTGCTCCGTCAATTCGTTGAGCACTTCTTCATGACTGAGATTGTAGAGTTGTTCGAGCGATCGCGTCGCATAAAGGCGCGTGACCAGTCCGTCCATGGCCTCGTCGATGGTGTCTTGGGCAGTGGCCGTCGCTCCGCCAATAATCAGCAGCGATAGGGCGATGCAGACATAAAAAAGATTCTTCGAACAAGTCATCCGTCTAGGCTCCTTGCAGCGTTACCGGTTCCAGAGGCAGCGATAGTTGAACCGGCGGTTAGGCGCGCTGTCCCCGGCGACACAGAACGCAATTGGGTCGGTTAACTCCGCCGGATTGTCGCTCCAATGAAAGTCGAAGGTAACAACGTCGCCATTCAGTCCCAGCAGTTCCCGCGAGATGGCGATTTCGAGCCGGTTGCCGTCGTAACGATACTCGGCGGCTCCCGCCTCACTCCAGTTCTGCGCCGATTCATCGTAGCGCAGAACGGTAGTCGATTGCTCGTTGATGGCTTTGTTCATAAGGAAGTCGTAACCAAACCAACCGGTCTCGTGATTCTGATCGGCGTCGATAAAGAGCATCATCCAGTTCGGATCCGTGTGTGGAGTTAATGCTTCGCGCGTCTCGGCGTAGAAAGCGATTGTTTCATCACCCACGCCAACCTTGCACGTGACGATGTCGTTTCGGCCGGTATCGTTGGTGTAATGCAACCCGCCGTAGCCCTTGTAGTCGCGGTGGGCGGTGTCGCCGGCCGTATCCCGGTACTCGACCGCCACGCCTGCCCAGTCGTCAAACGCGCCGTCGATCGCAATCGACGCCACACCCT
>JAHDWY010000729.1 GCA_023384315.1 Candidatus Hydrogenedentota bacterium
CTTTTCAGCCGCAGAACAGGGACCGAAGATAGGGGTTCAGAAACACGCCGTTGGGGTCCAGATCCATTCGCACCTGCTGGAAGTTGTGCCACTCCGGATACAGGTCCGCGAGTTCCTTGGCGGTGAGGTTGTGCATTTTGCCCCAGTGGGGACGGCCGTCGTAGCGGCGGAAGATGCGTTCGCAGCCTTCGAAGTAGCGCTCGTAAGGCATGCCCTGGAACATGTGGACGGAGATGCACACGGAATCGCGGCCATAGCAGGGGCTCAGGGGGATGTCGTCGCCTTTGACGTAGCGGTACTCGATGGGGAAGTGGACGGCGATGCCTTCCCGCTCGATCCAGTTTTTGATGTCCTGGATGGCCTTGGGCCCGTCCGCGATGGGGACGGCGTACTCCATCTCGTTAAAGCGCACGTTGCGTTTCGTGGAGAGGACGCGGTGGCCCACGTCGATCTCCTGGGTGTCGGTAATCTGCCGCGCCAGGAACCGGGCCATGGCCGGGCAGCGCTCCGGCTTTTTCCGGCAGCGGCGGCTGATAATGCCGAAGGCGGTGTTTTCGAGCAGGGTGTCGGAGAACCATTTGCGGAACGCGTGCCGCATGAGGGGCTCGGTCGTTTCGTTCAGGAATTTGAGTTGGACGGTGTCCGTGTAGGGGAACAGGTAGAATTCGAAATGCCGGTTCGCCTGCGCGAAGGCTTCCCCTTTCTGGAGAGTTTCGTGAAAGTCCCCCTTCTTGCGCACGTAGGCGAGCCGGTACACGGGAACCAGCCTCAGTCTGACCTCCACGATGATGCCCAACGCGCCCATGGACACTTGCGCGGCTTTGAAAATCTCCCGGTTCTGCTCCTCCGAACACTCCACCACGTCGCCCGACGCGGTCACCAGGGTCAGCCCTATCGCCTGGCTGGAGAGATTGCCGAAGGCCAGGCCGGTCCCATGGGTGCCCGTGCCAATGGCGCCGCCGATGGACTGGCGGTTGATGTCGCCGAGGTTCTCCATGTGGAGACCGTAGCGCTCCAGCGTGTCGTTGAGGTTGTACAGCTTCTTCCCCGCCATGACCGTCGCTTCCCTGGTGCGGGTATCCACCTCCACCATCCCGCCGAGGTGATCGAGTGAAACGATGACCTGGTTTGTCTTGACGAGATCCGTGAAGGAATGGCCGGAACCCGCGACGCGGACGGTTTTGCCGTCCCGGGCCGCGGCGCGGACGATTTCAGACACCTCTTCGACGCTGCGGGGCAGGACAACGGACTCGGGTGTGCACTGGACAGACCCGGACCAGTTGGACCAGAAATGCTTTTTCATGGGAATCCTTTTCGATAGGGAACTGGTGAGCTTATCGCGCGAGCGTCCCTGTAGTCAAATACACGACGAGGGTTCCGGTCGAAAGCAAAACGTCGCAACTCATGGGAATAAAATGGCTTAGGATCGTGTCCCTACTTTGAAAAGGACACTATCGATCCGTCCAATCCATGAGAAGGAGTCTAAGTTCCATGCCATCATGGTTTTCCAAGGTATTCAAGAACGACGCGGGAAAGGCGAAGCCCATCGAGCGCGCACCGACCCGGGACGAACTGGTCGGCGGCATCGACCTTTCCGAGGACGAGGAAGAGCCGACGCCCCAGCCCGAACCGGCCAAACCGCGACGCGTGGTCAATGCGCCGGTCCTGACTGACGACATTGAACAATCGAGCTGGAGCGCCGACATCCGCATCAAGGCCCGGGTAGAAAAGGGCAACGGGGCCTGTGTGTTCATGGTGGATCGGCCCGTGTTCGAGGGGCATTCCGCTTGGTTCCCCAGCACCGAACTCGCCGGGGAGTCGCCGTTGGCCCAGGCCCTGTTCGCGGTGGACGGTGTTGATTCGGTGGTCATTCACGACTTTACGGTGACGGTCCGGCGCAAACCGACTGTGTTTGGCGAGTGGGATCAGATGGCCAAGGAGATCGGCTCCATCATTCGCGGCCATTTGCTCGAAGAGAAGCCGGTCGTCAGCGAGAAGTTCCTGGCGGATGTTCCTTCGGAGGACACCGTGCGCGAAACCTTGCAGCGCGTGATCGATACCGAGATCAACCCCGGTATCGCGGCCCACTCCGGGGCCATCAAGCTCGACCGGGTCGAGGGGAACACGGTGTACATTGAAATGATGGGCGGCTGCCAGGGCTGTGCGGCGTCGGATATCACCCTGCGACAGGGGATTCACGAAGCCTTCCGCAGCGCCATGCCCGGCGTGGGCGCGATTCTGGACGTAACCGATCACAGCGCGGGCAAGAACCCCTTCTACAACGAACTGCCCGCGGGGATGCGTTGACATGCCAAAACTCAACACCTTTGATGTCGTCGTGAAGACCGGGAAGTCCGGTCGTGCCACGACCCCGAAATGGATCATCAACGGGTTCACGGTGGAGTTCGATCAAACCAGCGGCGGTACCGGTCCCGGCGAGACCTTCGAGGCCACGGGCAACCCCGGGAGTTTCCCGCACACGCTGCTCTTGAGTGGTCCGGAGGAAGGGACCTGGGACATCGAAGAGGCGACCGTGACCTACTACCCGAACGGCGCGCAACCCTACACGGT
>JAHDWY010000730.1 GCA_023384315.1 Candidatus Hydrogenedentota bacterium
CTGCGGGGTTGACGCTGTCATGATCCCCACCAAATTCTCGGTGCGCAACTCTTCGACGGTGTTGTTCATCACGAGAATGCGCTCGACCATGTTCTCCAACTCGCGGATGTTGCCCGGCCAGTCGTAGGACACCATGAGCGACATGGCGTCAGGCGCGAAGCGTTTTACCTGGGCATTCACGCGCGCCCGGTGTTTGGCCACGAAGTGATTCACCAACGCGGGAATGTCCTCGCGCCGGTTTCGCAGTGCGGGCATATCGATATGGAGAACGTTGACGCGGTAGAAGAGGTCCTCGCGGAAAATTCCCTGCTTGACCGCCTCCCGGAGATCCCGGTTCGTCGCGCAAATGAACCGGATGTCGACTTCAATCACTTTGGTACTGCCTACGGGGTAGAACTGGCCGCCCTGCAGGACCCGCAATAGTTTGGCCTGGGCTTCAAGGGGCATCTCGCCGATTTCATCCAGGAACAGCGTGCCTCGATCCGCGACTTGCATTTTCCCGACGCGTTTCTCGAATGCTCCCGTGAACGATCCCTTTTCGTGGCCGAACAGTTCGCTTTCGACGAGCTGCTCGGGGATGGCGCAGCACGATACGGCCACGAAGGGATTCTTCGCCCGAATCCCGCCGGTATGCACGGCCCTGGCCATGAGGTCTTTGCCTGTCCCGCTCTCCCCCGTGATGAGCACGGTTGAATCCACTTGCGCGGCACGCTGCGCGAGCATGATGGTCTGACGCAGCGCGGGGCTGTCGCCGATGATGGCGTCGAACCCGGATGCGTCCGCTTTGCGCCGCATGAAAAGCTCATGCTCCTTCTGGTTGGCCGCGAGCGTCTTCTCGACCATCAGGAGGATTTCATCCACGTCAAAAGGCTTGATGATGTATTCTTTGGCGCCGTGTTTGATGGCATTCACGGCCGTCGATACCGACTTGATTGCCGTTACGACGATTACGGGCACGACCCCATCTGAGCGGACGATCTCATCGAGCACATCCATGCCGCCCATGTTGGGCATGATCATATCGAGCAAGACCAGATCAACGTGGTTTTCTTTCAGCGTCTTCAAGGCGGTGGGGCCGTCCTGGGCCAGAAGCACCCGGTACTGATCGGAGAGAATCAGGCGGTACGCTTCGCGCACGCTCAGTTCGTCGTCAACACAGAGGATGGTTTTCACTACACGATGCCCGATGCCAGGGGCAGGTCCTGGTCTTGTTTGGTTCGATCTGCGGTTTCCGGCGGCGCTTGCTGTCCGTCTGCGCGGGGAATTCGAAAGGCGAACACGCTTCCCGAATCGCTTGACAGCAGTCTTAGCTCGCCATGGTGTTGCTTTGCAATGCGGTTGGCCACGGTCAGACCCAGCCCCATCCCATATTCTCGTGTTCCAAAGAAGGGCAAAAACACCAGCGGCGCGACCTGCTCGGGTATTCCCGAGCCCGTGTCCGCGATGACGATTTCGCTGCCTTCGTCTCTCGGGCGGCTCACCACCTTGAGCTTGCCGCCGGTCGGCATGGCATCGAAGGCGTTCTGAACGACGTTGTGGATCGCCTGCGAGAAAAACAACGGATCAAGATTGGCATCGGGCAGATTGGAGTCGAGTTTGCGTTCGATCGTGATACCGCGGTTCCTCGCCTCATCTTCGAACGTGTCCAGCACGCTGGTAACGACCTCGTTCACGCTGGACGTCTGCAGGACGAGCCGCGGATGGCGCGCGAAGTCGAAGAGCGTCTCCACAACGCGGTTGATGCGATCCACTTCCTTCTGCATGACTTCGCCAAACTGTTCCCGGAAGTCCTCCGATTCATACTTGCGCGGCAACAGTTGGGCAAAGGTGTTGATCGCCACCAGCGGGTTCTTGATTTCCTGAGCGACCCGCGCCGACAGATATTCCCAGTAGGGGCTGTATTCGACGTCGTCCTTGGCGCGCTGGCGTTTCGGCAAGGCCGAGAAAATGACGACCACGCCTTCATCGCCGAGTGGCGCGGCGCTCAACCCCAGGGTCGCATTGATGGCCGCGTCGCGGACTTCTTGCCGAAGCAACGGTTTGCGGTTCATCAAGACGCGCAGCACGATGTCGGCAAACCCCGATCCCAGTTTCTGGACGCTTCGCCCGACCAGGTCGACGGCGCGCATCTGGAGGATGCGTTCGGCGCTCTGGTTCAGGAGACGAATCGTCTTGTCGCCCCCCACCACCACGACGCCGGAGGCGAGGTGCTCCAGAACCGTCGTCAGATGCCCTTGTTGTCCCGCCAGGTCATGATGTAGCCCCGCATTTTCCAGGGCCGTTCCGGCCGCGCGAGCCATGGTGGTGAGCAGTTCGCGTTCTTCTGCGCTGTATTCACGCCCCGAGGCTTTGTCGCCAATGACAAGCGTGCCGATGACGCGGCCACCGCACAACACGGGCACGCCCAAGCGGGCGCCCAGGAGGTGCAATTCCTTGGCCGCGGACGCTGAACGAGCACTCGCTTTGTCGATAAGATACGGATTGACTTCAAACCAGCGCATCAGCCCGGACGCGTATTCGAGGCGCAGGGTTTGCGCTACTCCGGCAGCTACGCCGTGGCTTGCCGCGAC
>JAHDWY010000731.1 GCA_023384315.1 Candidatus Hydrogenedentota bacterium
AACAGTACGTTCGCGACATTCCGCTGCGTAATCCGCGATCGCACTCTAATCCGGAATCGCGGTTATTCACGGTCGAGGAGATGGCTCAATTTGACGCTGAAGCTGTCCGCCTCAACCGGTCCGGGAGAGGCGACCAAGCGTCCTTCTTTCTTGCGCTTCGGTAGGGGGGTCGACGGATCAGCAGAAGTTTTTTGGCGACAGTACACCGCAAGCTGGCAATTCTATCGGCCAGCTCTCGAAGTAGGGGCCTCGTCAACGTCCACCGCGGCACAGCACCGTGAATGTGATAACTGTCAGCCTTGCGAAGCAGGCGGGACTAAGCTTCGCTTTGGGATGCTGACCTTTAGGTCCCCGATCGCCTGCCATACCACAAGCCGGACTATCTGCAGATGAGCTCCAGTCGAATTGAGCGTACTCCAAGGGTCACCATTGGCATCCCTGCATACCGCAACGCGAGAACGATCCGGGCAACGATCGACTCGGTCCTGGCGCAGAGCTACGGCGATTTCAAAGTCGTTATCTCGGACGACGTATCGCCGGACGGGACGGCGGAGATCTGCCGGTCAATCGCTGCGACTGACTCGCGTATAACTTTCGTTCAACAACCACAGAATTTGAACTACGGTAACTTTCGCTATTTGGTTAATACCGCCGATACCGAATATTTTATGTGGCTGGCCGGCGACGATACAATCGCACCGGATTATGTAAAAGAAAATCTCAGAATTCTTGAAGCGCGAAAGGACGTCGTCCTCAGCGTATCGAAATGTCTATTCGTCAGCGGAGAGAGGCATATCGGGTTAGCGACGGGTACTTACCCGTTGATGGGACCGACCAACGACAACGTTCTGCGCTATATGTTTAGACCGTGCGACAACACGCGTATGTACGGTATATTTCGTACGGAAGTTTTGAGTAAATCGTTTCCGAAGAAAGATTTTTTTGGCTATGATTTTGTAGTTTCGTTGATATCACTGCTTTATGGAAAGCATTACGAGATTCCCCACATCATGATGAGAAGAGATTACACGCCGAGGGAAAATTACGTTTCTATGATGCGTAGGGATGCTGACTCTTTAATCTCTCAGTGGTTCCCTGCCTGGGGTCTGACTAAAGATGCGATCGGAAGGCCGGATTTCCCGCGAAACTGGAAGACCATGATCTTGCTGTTTTCCGTGAATATCTATCATCACTATTCAGTCTGCGCGAAATACCACCCGCGCTATGCCGCTTTGTTGCCGCCCCTAATCAAGGTTTGGGATCGACACGTCTCCTGGCGAGCAAACCCCTGGAGTTCGGAGGAAATTGCGATTGCAACGGCTGAGGCCGAATTCGACGGGCGTTGAGGGTGAGTGAAGCACTCGGTCCCGGGAGTCTCGGACCGGGGTGCTACAAGAACCCCGCTTCCACATACCGCCCGTACACGGCGAACCCAACGAGGACCGCCCAAGCCACAACGCCAAGGATCATGATGGCGTAGAGCAGAGGGCGCGCGATGCGGCGGGCATCGCGCGCAGGCCGCGCAGGGCGGCCCACCAGGTCGGCCAGCATTCTCGCACACACGCTCAAGGCTTATCGTTGCGCGCGAGCGTAATCCCGATCGCGCCGGCGGGCAATTCGTTAACCATGGGGCGGCGACCGCGAGCGCACAGGGAGGCGCGGCGCGGCGGCTGTCACCCCCTTCACCCCGTTGCCTCCCGCGCCGTTTTCCCGCACCCTGCCGGGCCGGCCGGCTCGCCCGGCGCCAGCGTGAACCGACTCCTCCGGGCCGCCCCATGAGCTCCGTCCTCGCCGACATCTGGTCGATCATGCGGTTCTACGGCCGCAACATCGTCCGCAACACGGCGCAGAACCTGGTCTCCTGCTGGCGCTCGGTGGCGCGCACCCTCGCCGAGCATTACCGCTACGAGCGGCCGCTCGGCATCCGCACCACCGGCTATGTCTATCGCCGCAAGAAGGGCGAGCAGGCGAACGAATTCCGCGACGACGTGCTGTACGAGCCCACCGGCTATGGCCAGCTGGAGCAGGTGGCTGCCCTGGTCCGCCCGGGGCCGGGCGACGTGGTCATGGATTTCGGCTGCGGCAAGGGGCGGGCGGTCGCCTTCTTCGCCACGAAGGGCGTCGCGAAATCCATGGGGGTGGAGTTCCGGGCCGAGCTCGCCGCCGTGGCGCGGGAGAACGCGGCGCGGCTCGTCGGCCGCACCTCGCCGGTCGAGATCCTGGTCGGCGACTTCCTGGAGGTCGATCTCGACCCCGTCACCCTGTTCTTCATGTACAACCCGGCGGGGGAGAAGACGCTCAAGGTGCTCGCCGCCCGGATGGGGGAGAGCCTGGCGCGCCGGCCCCGGCCGATCCGCCTCGCCTATGTCTTCCCGATCTGCGCCCAGCTGTTCGACGACTGCCCGTTCCTCGCCCGCCTGCCCGCGGCCGAGGGGGTGAAGGACATCGCGGTCTGGGTCGGCGGGGCGGGGAGCGGGGCGGGCGAGGGGGCGCCGGGCGCGGGCCCTCATCCTTCGACGGGCTAAGGATGAGGTAGAGCTTTCATGGCGGGAAGGAAAGAGAGCCC
>JAHDWY010000732.1 GCA_023384315.1 Candidatus Hydrogenedentota bacterium
CGAAGAATACGATGTTGTCGTGCGATTCCCGCGAGCTTTTCGGGAGGACCTGTCGAACATCGAATCCATGAAGTTGATCAACCTCCGCGGCGAAGCGATTCCCATGTCCGTGGTTGCCTATGTTGAGCAAGGTGCGGGGCTGGGGAGCATCACGCGAATCGATCGCCGTCGCACGGTTACGGTATCTGCGGATATCGAGGCTGGCTCCTTGGGCCAGGAAGTGCTGGATGACGTGCGCGAGACGATGGCAAGTTTTACACTCCCCGCAGGTTACACCGTCGAGTACACGGGGGAGAACGAGGATACCGAAGAAACCGAAGCCTTTCTGTCGCGTGCATTCGTGGCGGCGGTGCTTTTGATTACCTTGGTGCTTGTGGCCCAGTTCAATTCTATCCTGCAACCGTTCATCATCGTGAGTTCGGTCGTGCTTTCGCTTGCCGGGGTTTTCCTCGGCCTGTTTGTGTTCGACATGCCTTTCGGCATTCTCATGACGGGGATCGGCGTAATCAGTCTTGCCGGGGTCGTGGTGAACAACGCCATCGTGCTGATCGATTTCATCAATCAGATGCGAGACCTGGGACACTCCGTAGAAGAAGCGGTTGTGGAGGCGGGTATCACGCGGTTCCGTCCGGTGATGCTTACGGCAATCACCACGATCCTCGGGCTCGTACCGATGGCGTTGGGGATTAGCTTTGATTTCCGCGAATTCCATTGGACGTTTGGCGGGGAATCGAGCCAGTGGTGGGGTTCCATGGCCGTGGCTGTCATCTTTGGCCTGGCATTCGCGACGATTCTGACACTCGTCGTTGTCCCCGTCTTGTACACCTTCACGGCGAGTCTCACGGAAATCGTGACCTCGACGGAAGAGTCGCCCCAGCCGTCGGAAGTTTCGGCGAAGTAGCGCGACCACACCTCCACAGCCACGCACACAATGTCGATGGTTCGCAATGATACGATCGAAACTCCGCATAGGGTTCGCAGCATCACTCCTGGTTGCGGGACTCCTTTGTGTCGCGTACGGGCGGCTCTTTGAGTTTGCCGGAGAGATACGCATCCGCACGGGTTCCGCCGAAGCGATCGCCGTCGGCCCGCCTTCACCCTTTCGCATGAATCGAAGTTCACTCCGAAAGTACGTGCCTGGCCGCAAAATCCCCTTCGCCAATCTCGATGACGCTAGAGGCTGGATTGATGCCGATCGATATTACGATGTCGCGTCGCTGCCCTTTGCGATCGCTATCGCCGGCGCGGACCTGAAGGCGGACCGCGAAGTGGGTGGAACGCTTATTGTAGTCAGCGCGGAAAGCGAAACGCGTGTGTCCGCCGAGTCCGGCCGAAACGTGTCGGTTGGCGGCAATGAATTCACGATAGGGACGGTCCGCCCGTGGTCGGGCCTTGTACATGCGCCGGGCAATCCTCCCATGGCGGAACTGACGCTTTTCGCCGGCGACGAATCAGCGGGCGCCGCCGGGAATACCTACTTCGTGCCCGACGGCGCATGGATTCGGGCGAACAACGAAACGGCGCTGCATTTTCGTTGGGTGGCTTCAGCGAATGATCGTGAACAAGCAATGGACGAGGGCCAGCGCCGGGACGTCGCCCGTTGGGGGATTGTTTCGGAAGAGCAGGGAGAATGGCTGACGTCCTTCCAACCCGGTTCAGGTCTTGTTACGGCCGATGGGTCCAGTATCGTGTTGCTTCAGCGAGATGACGCGCACGCCGGTCCGGGCGGAGCGACTTCCGCAATCGAAGTGGCCCTTGAAACTTCGGAGGGTGTCGAACGGCGGTGGGTGCAGGCCAACGAGACCGTTCCCGGCTTCCCGGTCCGGTACGAGAACCTGCTGGAAATGCCGCGCGTTTTACATGTCATTGCGTGGGAGCCTGAGCGGGCCACCGTGTATCCCGCCATGCATGGCGCTCGTGGCGAACCGGCGGTCCTGGATCGCGGTGAAACCTGGGTGGACGCCGGCCTGCGACTTCGTCTTGATGACGTTCAGCCGTCGGCTACCGCTGTCAACCCAGACGCATCTTCTCAGTTCGAGGTCGTACTCGATGGTCGCGATCGCGAGTTCGCAGTCCCTGAGAATAGTCCGGTGCAGATCGCGTCCTCACACGTGGCATTCGAAGCGCGCGTTCAGCCTGCAAAGGTCTCGTACCAAGTGGCCATCTACAGACCTGGGCAAGAGCAACCGGAAGTGCTTGACCTTGGACCCGCGACTGCCTTGAATCTAGATGGCTGGCAGGTGCAACAGGACGCGAACCGCCACACGTCGGCAGACCTGGCCGTCCTCCGTCTGCGCAAACGGTCGCCTGGACTCGCGACGATCGCCGGGATTTCACTGTGCATCGGGGCGACGCTTCTGTTCCTGACAGCGCGTCGCGCCGGGGCGCAGTAGGCTTCGCTGACGCGTTTTATCCCACTACCGAATTGGACTATACTGCGCAGTCTACGGGCGCACGCGGCGATTTGCGGCCGGCAACCTTAAGCAGCAAAGGACAAGACCAGTGGCCGAGGAACCACGCGACGACATCGATACACCCGGGGAAGAGAAATCCGACGGCATCCTG
>JAHDWY010000733.1 GCA_023384315.1 Candidatus Hydrogenedentota bacterium
TTGGTTCTGAGCGTCTGTATAGTCGTTTTGCGCGTCAATTCGGTCGAGGGGGATTACTTCGCCGATTTCCGCGCGAAGGTCCTGCTCCTCGACACGGCGCGCCGCCAATTCCAGGGCAAGCTTCCGGTTCTCGTAATTCCATCTGGCTTGGTCGAGATCCCGCCAGTTATTACGCACTTCCAGTGTAACATTGTCCTCTGCCAGGGACAATTCGCGCAGGGCCCGTTCGTACGAAATCAACGCGGTTCGATACGCGTTGCGTTCGGACTTCCGATCAAGCGGAAGGTCAATATCGAATCCGGCGCTCCATCGCGCCCGCTGAAAATCGAGGGTGTTGAACGTGTCCTGGCCGGGTTCGCTGTCCACTTGTCCGGTAACGACGAGATCAAGGTCCGGAAGCAGGGCGTTCGCGGCAACTTTGATCTTCCGCTCGGCATCGTCCGTTTCATCACGGACGTTGTACAGATCCAATCGTGCGACACGAGCGACCGCAACGGCGTCTTCGCTGGAAATTTCGGGGTGGATAATTCCGCGGTTTCGCAGCACTTCGAGTTCGTTCTCGTCCAGAATAATGGGCAGATTAGTCGAAACGCCAAGTAATATCTTGAATTGATCGAGACTTTGCTTGTACGCGCGAACCGAATTGACCCATTCGTTCTCGGCGTTCAACACGGACTGCTCGATTCGGCCCAGACCCGCCTGCGTCGACCGCCCTTCAGCGGCCAACGCGCGCTCCTGTTCCGCCTGTCGCAGAAACGCCTGATACCCTTGCCAACTGTTCTGCACAGAGTCCCGGTCCTGCAATACCCCGTAATACGCCGAGGCCACTTCCACGACGAATTCCTTGCGAAAACGGGTGAACGACCGCAGTTGATACAACACGTCGCGCTCGGCTTGCGTGAGCTGTTCGGCGGCCACGTCGCTGCCTCGCCCTCGCAATAGCGGCTGCGTGAAGCTGCCAAGCAGCGCCGATGATGTTGAAACGCTGGGATCCCCGGTTAGAAACCTCAGAAAGTTCGACGTGAGGCTGATGGCAACGGCTCCGCCACCCTTCAAGAGCATTCCGACGCCGACACTCGTTTGGCCGGATACGCTGCGCTCGTTGCGAATTTCATTATCCGGCTGGTTGATGCCTGTAACGGTAAACGCCTGCTCGACCACGTCCGCGTAAGAATTCAGAAGTTGGGCAGGCGTACCTGATAGGGCCCCTATGGCTTCGAGGGTGGCAATGGAAGTGCTGTTCGGCGCCACGCCGAAGAGCTCCAGGTACCCGGCCGCCGTGGACGCGTTCGGGATGCTGGTCGATGCGTTGGCGCCGGACTGGCGAATCCACCCCGGAATCGTCTGGGCCAATTCGGCCGAACCCGACAGTTTCGCAACGTCGGTGGTCGTACGGTTGTATTCGGCGGATCCCTCCGCGAAGAAGATGGGGGTATAGCGATGCCGATCCAATGTGAGCGACAAGGCTTGGAGGTAAAGCAATTCCTTCTGGTTCTGATACGTACGATTATGGAGAACCGAGATCCGTAAGGCGTCTTCCAGCGAAATCACGTGGGCTCCAATCTCGAACGCACCGTCCTCGCCAAGGAACTCGTCAGTCTCAGTCGCCGTCGGCAGATCGGTAAGGGGGGTTGACTCCTCTTCCTCGATGGAGAATTCAGCGGGCATTCCCGGCACCCCGGGAGACTTCTGCTCGATGATCTCGTACACTTCGCGGTCGGCACGCTCCCGGTATTGGGTCGTCGAGCATCCTGCGATGAGGAGAGAAGTCATGGCTATGGTCCACGTACGCGGGGTGAACACGAGAGCGCGAGCCGTGCCGCGAAAATTACCTAAAGACATACCGTTAAACAACTTAAAAAGAACACCCAAGTTACATAAGGCCCTGTATGGGCGCAATCTACCACAGAATAAAACCCCAAACATTGCCGGAAGTTCCCCCCATTAACCGCTGCGGTCCCTTACTTGGTAAGTCACGGGACTCCGCGTTGTGTAACAATGCACGTGATCGCAAATCCCGATCATGGTCTATTCCAGCGGGTGGCTCGCAAAATAGGCGCGGACCTCGTCAACGTCCCGGCCGATCTGGGCCACCAATTCCGATATCGAAGGAAAACGCATCTCCGGCCGGATACGATGACGGAAGGTAACCTCGATCTCGGCCCCATCAAGCTCTCCGTCAAAGTCGAGTAAAAAGGCCTCGATGGTCACGTCTTCATCGCGTATGGTGGGTGCGACCCCAATATTCACCGCCGCTGGATAGACGCCGCCGACCACGCTTGCGTGAGCGATGTAGACGCCCTGCGCGGGCATCGCACTGTGGTGCGGCTCGATGTTGGCGGTAGGATACCCTAGCGTCTTGCCGACCTTGCGTCCGGAAACGACCTCTCCAACAATAGAATAGGGGCGACCCAGAAAAGCTTCCGCCTTTTCCAGATCCGCCAGTAGCAGACGCTCGCGAATCAGCGTACTGCTAACGCGTTCGCCGTCCATGAGGAGGGGCGGAACCTGGGTGACCGAGAAGCCATATCGGGGGGCAAGGTCTCGAAGGAAATCGAAATC
>JAHDWY010000734.1 GCA_023384315.1 Candidatus Hydrogenedentota bacterium
ACACCTACTTAGTATTCAAAGACTCCGATGTCAAGGTAATTTTGAGACAGACTCCTTGGCTGCAAATACCTGGCACAGGAGATATGATCCGCCGAGCGGCCGGTTTGGTTGCCTGAGCGGAGCGGGCAGTTTAGCGGTGCAAGGTCTCGTCGACGATCCCGTATTCCCGCGCTTCCTCGGCGCCCATGAAGAAGTCCCGGTCGCTGTCGCGCCGGATATTCTCGATGGCTTGACCGGTATGCTTGACGAGTATCTCATCAATCATCTCGCCAATGCGCATGATCTCACGGGCCTGGATGTCGATGTCCGACGCTTGCCCCTGGATACCGCCCATGGGCTGGTGAAGCAGGAATCGGGAATAGGGCAACGCGAAGCGTTTGCCTTTTTCTCCGGCGCACATAAGGACGGCGGCCATACTGGCGGCCTGACCCAGGCAGATAGTGGAGACGCTGGGGCGGATGTATTGCATGGTGTCGTAGATGGCAAGTCCGGCCGTCACGCTCCCGCCCGGGGAGTTGATGTAGAGGTAGACGTCTTTGTCGGGGTCTTCGGCTTCGAGGAACAGCATCTGGGCGATGATATAGTTCGCGACATAGTCGTCGATGGGCATGCCCAGGAAGATGATGCGGTCCGCGAGCAGCTTGGAGTAAATGTCGTAGGGCCGTTCACCACGGCTGGTTTGCTCGTATATGGTGACGGCACGCACATCCAGGGGATGAGTCATAGTTATGCCTCGTCGGTTTGTTCGATTTCTTCGCGGGGCACTTCTTTGTCCGTGACCTTGGCATGCTCCATGATCAGGTCCATGGCCTTGGCCCGGTAGATGCGCCCTTCGTACATGCTGCGCCGGTCGGATTCCTCGGACATGTATTGGGCCACGGTGTCCGAATCGATGCCGGTCTGCATCGCGATGGTGGACGCTTCGGATTCGAAATCGGCGTCGGTCACTTCGATCCCTTCCGTGGAACCGATCTCCATGAGGGTCACGGTGCGCTTGATCTCGTCCACGGCGGATTCTTCCGCACTCTTCCGAAGCTCTTCCATACGCGACTCGATCTGTTCGACGGGCACGCGCATCTGGATCAGGCGGCGCACCTCGTCTTCGTAGTGGCTGCGGGCCACGTCGTCGATGAGCGTCTTCGGAATCTCGTACTTGGATTTTTCAATGACGGCTTCCAATGCGCGGCTGCGGGCGATGCGGTCGCTGGTCTGGATTGAGTTCTCGCGGAGCTGATTCTTGACGCGGTCGCGCAAACCTTCCACGTTCTCGGCGCCGACCTGCTTCGCGAAGTCGTCGTTCAGGTCCGGCAACTGGCGGCGCTTGATCTCCTTCACGTTGATCGTGAAGGTGGCTTTCTTCCCGCGCAAATTTTCGTTGGGATGGTCGTCGGGGAACGTGACCTTACAGGTCAATTCGTCGCCGACCTTGCTGCCGACGAGTTTCTTCTCGAACTCAGGGAAGAACCGCTTGGTGCCGAGAATGTACGGATAGTTCTCGGCGGAACCGCCGGGGAACTGTTCGCCGTCGATGAGGCCGTTGAAATCGATGACAACCTGGTCGCCGTCCTTCGCTTTCCCCTTTTCTTCGAGGGTCTCGAAGGAGGCATAGCGGCCGCGCATTTCTTCGAGGGCTTCCTCTGCGTCCTTTTCGTCCACGGTGACGACAGGCCGCTCCACTTTCACGCCGCGGTATTTTCCGAGTTCGACTTTTGGCGCGACCTCGAACTTCAAGGTGAACTCGAGGGCCTCGTCTTCCTTGCGTTCCTTGTCGTCCTCGAGGCCTTCAATATCCGGAAAGCGGATGGGTTTCATCTCTTCATCGGCGATGAGTTTGCGGAAGGCGGCGCTCACGAGCTTGGCGTCCACTTCGGAGCGCACGACTTTGGCGAACCGTTTTTCGACGATACGGCGTGGCGCGCGGCCGCGGCGGAATCCGGGGACTTCCGCTTCGTGGCGCAGTTCGTCGTACATCTCGTCGGCTTGCTGCTTCTTGTTCGCAGCCGGCACGGTGACTTTGACTTCGTACGCGCAATCGCCTTTGTAGTCGATGGTGAAGACCGGGTCTTCGACGAATTTCAGCTCGTCGTCGTGGGCGTGATCATGATCGTGATCGTGGTCATGGTCATGATCGTGGCCCTCGTGGGAGTCTTCTTCCACTACAGCGGTCTTCTTTGATTCTTTGTCTGCCATGGTCGTCTTGTCGCTTCATGGTTGGTGGGCGAGGCGGGACTTGAACCCGCACATCTTGCGATACTGGATCCTAAGTCCAGCGCGTCTGCCAATTCCGCCACTCGCCCGGAGAGCCCAGGGGTTTCCATGTCGGGCCTGGCGCCGCGTTGAACACGGCGCGCCCGGCGTCTCCGGATCGTCCTAAATGAAAAAAATGGTGGGCCGCGCAGGGATCGAACCTGCGACCTTGTGATTAAGAGTCACCTGCTCTACCAACTGAGCTAGCGGCCCACGCCCACAAACGGAATCACGCGCCGAATAGCACGCGCCGAAACAAAAAAATGGAGCGGGAGACGGGATTCGAACCCGCGACGTCAACCTTGGCAAGGT
>JAHDWY010000735.1 GCA_023384315.1 Candidatus Hydrogenedentota bacterium
TCCGTACCATGGACGGCTGGCCATGTTGAGGAGGGATACAGGATATGGTTCGATGCATATCGATAGCGTTTGCTCTTGGTTTTGGTTCGTTGAATGCATTGGCACAGGACCTGGCGGCGCCGCCGGAGCGGCCGGTGCCGCTGATCTTCGATACGGACATCGGGAATGACGTGGATGACGCGCTGGCCCTGGGCGTGATCCATGCGTTGCAGAGCCGCGGCGAGTGCGAATTGTTGGCGGTGACGATTACGAAGGACCATCCCTTGTGCGCGCCGTTTGTGGACGCGGTGAATACGTTCTACGGACGCGGCGACATTCCCATTGGCGTGGTGAAGGAGGGGCCGACACCGGAGGACAGCAAGTTCCTTCCCCTGGCCGAGCAACGGGACAACGGAGAACTGCGTTATCCGCACGACCTCATGAGCAGCGCGGATGCCCCGGATGCAACGACGGTGTTGCGTCAAGCGCTCGCAGACGCGGAAGACAATTCGGTCGTGATCGCGCAGGTCGGGTTTTCGACCAATCTGGCTCGGTTGCTGGCGTCGGGACCCGACGAAATCTCTGACTTGCCGGGGAAAGAGCTTGCCGCGAAGAAGGTGCGGCTGATTTCGATCATGGCGGGGGCGTTCGAGCCCATCGACGGGAAGACGCACCGGGAGTACAACGTGGTCATGGACATCCCGGCGGCGCAGGCCTTAGCCAAGGACTGGCCGACGCCGATTGTGTACAGCGGCTACGAAATCGGACTGAACATCCCCTACCCCGCCGCGAGTATCGAGCGGGATTACGCGTACGTGGATCATCATCCGCTTCCGGAGGCGTATCAACTCTACATGCCGACGCCCCACGAACGGCCAACCTGGGATTTGACGAGCGTGTTGTGGGCGATCCGGCCGGAACGCGGTTACTTCGATCTGTCCAAACCGGGACGCACGCAGGTTACGGATGAAGGGGTGACCGAATTCGAGGAAGCCGCGAACGGAAACTGCGTATATCTTATCGCCAACGACGCGCAAAAGGTGCGGACGAAGGAAGCATTGGCGCAGTTGTCGAGTCAGCCGCCCGATTGATTGCGGATTGAGTGATGGTTCCGGTTGAGGGGGGCGAATCGTATGCGGCGGCCAGTTGCACTTGGTTTAGCTTTCATTGCGTTTACGGGGCAGGCATATTCGCAAGTTGTCGGGCTTTCGAATGTCGCGCTACGTGTCAAGATAGACTCTACGGACGGATCGGTGGCGCAAATCGCAGATGTTAAAAGCGATCACGAATTCCTCTCCCCCGTCGATCCCATTCCGGTCTGGTTCATCGAGTTTATGGACGGGACCGTGCTATCGCCGGAACACGCGACGTCCTGCACGGTCGAGTCGCCGGAATCGGGCCGACACGACTGCGTCGTGACCTGGTCGGGATTCGATAAGGCAGGTCATGACAGCTTGCGGGTCACAGCTACGGTAACCGTCGCTCCTCGAGCCTCAGAGAGCCGATGGCGTATCGCGGTGAGCGGTCTAGGCGGCATCGCGCCGCGCCGCATAATCTTTCCCCGCTTGGGCCCTATCGCGGAACAATCGGGCGAGACACTTGCCGTGCCGCAGTGGATTGGTGAATCGACGACGCAGGCGCGGACGATGCTGAACCCGGCAAGCGGAGAGTCGCAACGGCGCGAATGGGAGTACCCCGGTACCCTGTCGATGCAGTTTCTCACGTTGTACGGGGACGAAGCGGGGCTGCTGTTGTCGACGGACGACACCGCGTTGAAAGCGAAGCGGTTCGCGGTCTTCGGCGGCGGCCTGGGCATGGAAGTTTCCCATCTGGTTCCGGTGGGCAAAGTCGCGCAGGAGAACTTCGACCCCGGTTACGACGTCTTGATCCAGACCTTCAATGGCGACTGGTATACGGCGGCCGCGTTGTACCGCGAGTGGGCGATGAAACAATGGTGGGTCGAACAGAGCCGTGTGCGGACCGGCCAGGTGCCGGATTGGGTGCGCGATACGGGAGTGTGGGTGTGGAACCGTGGCCCTTCGCCCGGGGTGCTCGGTCCGGCGATCGCGTTGCAAGAGCATGCGGGTTTGCCCGTGAGCGTGTTCTGGCATTGGTGGCATGGTTGCGCGTACGACGTGGGGTTTCCCGAATACCTGCCGCCGCGCGAAGGGGCCGAACCCTTTCGCGAAGCTGTCGCCGACGCGCAGACTCACGGCATCAATGCCATCGTGTACATGAACCAGCGGCTATGGGGAATGACCACGGAAAGCTGGAAGGAGCGCGATGCGGCCCGCTATGCGGTCAAGCAGCCGGATGGTTCCATCGCGCCCGAGGTTTACAATACCTTCGTGAAAGCGCCGAGCGCGTCCATGTGCATGGGCACTGAGTTCTGGCGGGACACGTACGCCACACTGGCCGAGGAAGTGGTTTGCGATCTCGGCGTTTCGGGCATCTATATGGACCAGGCCTGTTCGAGCCTGGCTTGCTACGACCCGTCGCATGGCCATCCACTTGGCGGCGGGACGTATTGGATGGAAGGATTCAAAGCGCTCGAAGGCGACATCCGCGACCGGTGTG
>JAHDWY010000736.1 GCA_023384315.1 Candidatus Hydrogenedentota bacterium
AACCAGAAAAATAGAAAAGGGCGGGCCGTGCCGTCACGACCCGCCCGTAGAATTCCGGGTACTGCACGAGAGCGCCCTGGTACTCGCCGGTCTGCGCGTTCAGGAATGCCTCCACCGCGGCCACCTGTTGCGGGGTCATCGTGCGGCCCATCTGGTACTCCGCCATGATCTGAATGACTTCGCCCAGATCGCTTGTCGACCCATCGTGGAGGTAAGGCGCCGTCAGCGCGACGTTGCGAAGGATCGGCGTCTTGAACTTGTGCAAGTCAGCTTCGTCTTTCGTCACGTTGAAGCGGCCCTTATCCGCGTCCGTAAGCTCCCGGCCCGCGAAGTAATCCTTCTTGCGGCCCATCTTCTCGAAGGACTGACCGCCCATCGATTTTCCGACATGACAGGTCGCACAACCGAACTGCTGGAACGTGTGATACCCTTCGAGCTCCTGTGCGTTCAATGCCTCGCTATCACCCTTGAGGTATCGATCAAACTTGCTGTTCGGCGTGACCAGCGTGCTCTCGAAGGTCGCGATGGCGTCGATCATGCTGTCTTTGGACGGCCCTTCCGGGTAAACCGCATTGAATTCCGCGATGAACGCCGCGTCCTCGTTGAGCTTCGTACACACTTCGTCCCAGTTGGACGCCATCTCGATGGGATTGTTTACCGGCCCGTCCGCCTGTTCACGCAGATCCGCCGCACGTCCGTCCCAGAACTGCACGAAGCACAGACCCGCGTTGAACACCGTGGGCGAGTTGATGCCTCCCACCGCATCGCCGACGCCAACGGAGAACTGCAGGCGATCCGTGCCGCCCTTATCCAGCGCGTGACAACTTGCGCACGACACCGTGTCGTCTCCCGAAAGCCGCGTATCGTGGAACAGCTTGTTACCAAGCGCGACTTTCGCGGGGTCCGCCTCAACCGAGTCGGGTACCGGCTGAATCATGTTGTTCGCAAACTGGGCAGCCGCCGTGCCCGTCGCGTAGTGGCTGCTGCGTACGGAGTGAATCCAGGAAATGACGGCTTCGCGGTCCGTTTCCGAGAGCGCTCCGTTCCAATGAAGGGCGAGGTAAGGTTTGGGCGGCATAGACCCATCCGAAAGCGACTGTTCCAGCTTCGCCAGTGCGACTTCCGATACCGGCTGGCCTTCTTCCGATTGCAGGGCTAAGGCCATATCCATGTACGCGAGCCCGGTCTGAATATCATTCTCGAGAAGGCCGCGGACGCCAGGGATGAAGGCATACATGGGAAGCACATAATCCTCGCTGTGGCAGTCCGCGCACTTCTGCGAGAGTACGTCCTTTGCCTGCGCGAAGGCCTCATCATGGGCTTCGATCGCGGAAATGGCGTTCGTCTCCGGCTTTGAAACGAAGAGATTGGAAATGGGCAACAAAAGTACGAGCAGGATTAGAACCAGAATGGTAATAAACAGGCGCTTTCTTGATTTCGACATGGCGAATTCCCCCTAGATTTGCGGCGTGCGACCCCTGGCGCGAAACTGGCCTTAATCGCTCGTACTTTCTCCGACACTCCCCCGAGTCTCGGTCCTCCTCGAATCGCCCAGCCTCATCGGCCCGTGAGCCTTCGGAGGTACGCAATAATACGCATTGCACGTGTACCGTTCAAAACAGCATCGCGTCCACGGCCGCCTGGCATGCGCGATATGGGTCCTCCTGTGCGGCCACATCGCACGCAGCAATCGTGTATACTCTTGAGTACACGCCGTGTTCGCGCGTTGACAGGAGTGGCCCTGGCCCACTATGATATTGCGCTGAATGGCAATTGGCGTCAGTGGAGTGAACATGCCCGCAAAAATGGACCGGATCCCGGACGAAGTCAGTACCGCCAACGAAGCGGAAAAACGGCTCCTGGCCAGCGCCTTGGGGCTTTTCTCGGAAAAAGGATACGAAGGCACGAGTATCCGGGAGATCATCGAGCGCGCGGGCGTGACACGGCCCGTGCTTTATTACTATTTTGAGAATAAGGAACACTTGTTTCGCCGCCTTGTGGAATCCTGGTTTGCGGAACTTGTGGAAGACATGGACCGGGTCCAGGTGGGCGTCGTTGGCTATCGCGAGCGGCTTAAGGTGCTGATTTGGAATATCTTCGAACACGCGGAGGGTTCGCCCACCGTCGTGAGGCTCATATTTCACACGTTCTTCGCGCCGCGCCACCAAGCGCCGAAGCTCGACAAGGACGCGCTGTGGGAGTCCCGGTTCACACGGATCAAGAGCATCATGCAGGAAGGGGTAGAGTCCGGCGACTTCGCTGGCCACGATCCCGATACGCTGGCCATGACTTTCTGCGGTATGATGGACATGCATATCATGACCAAGATTAACCGCCCGCATATGGAACTCTCCAAAGAATTGGGGGAAACGATTGTGGACATCTTCCTCGACGGCGCTCGAACGCGGGTGACCGAGCCCGGCGCCGTCGAGTAGCGCAGCGTCCTTTTTGGCTGTAGGACTATCCGAGGGTCAAGGATGCGCGAAGTGTATGTATTGGAGCAGGATCATGAACAAGGCACTGATTAGCGCCGTTGTCTGTTTGGGGATCATTGT
>JAHDWY010000737.1 GCA_023384315.1 Candidatus Hydrogenedentota bacterium
GGGGGGCGGCTTCGAATTCGGTCGCGCGGCCGAGCGTGGCGCGGGTCTCGAGGTAGTCGATGGCCTCGGCGCAGAGCCGTTCCGCGTCCGGGAGACGGCGCGCGCGGTGTTCGTAATGCTTGGCAAGTTCGAGGCGGGCAACGAGGTTCGTCGGATTCTCCTGGAGCAACAGGGTGTAGCTGTCCTCCATGCGCTGCCAGTCGTTCAGCCGTTTCGCGGCGAGTGCGATGAATTCCAGGCATTCCTTACGCAGTTCACCCTGCTCCTCGAGTTCCAGGAGCCGCTCGCCCCGCACGACCACCTCGGTGTATTTTCTCTGTAAAAACAGGACCCGCACCAACGACAGATGGTCCTCGGCATGTTCGAAACCGCCCTCTTCGGAACTCGAAAGGCAACGCGACAACCAAGCCGTCAACGCCACCAGCGAGAGAATGTCCATCTTGTGGTGATAGAACACGCCGTCCAACCGCCGGGCGTCGCGCGTGCGGATGTAGTCGAACCAGAGTTGCGGGATCTCATAGCCCGGCACATCGCCGTGCCGCTCAATGCCGAGCACCATCCGTTCCACGTTGGTCAGGTTGCAGGCCCCCAAGCGGCGCTTCCAGAACCGCCGTGCCGCGTGCAGCAGATCGAAATGCAGGAACGAATCGCCGCGAAATGGAATGCGGTTCTGAATAAACCGTGTGCGCAACAGCGGCAAATCGAAGCTCTTGCCATTGTAGCTGACGACCGCCTCTTTTCCCTTGAACACCTCGGCGAGGTATTCGAGCATGGGTTCTTCGTCGTCGTAGTCGCGCATGAAGCACTGATCGAGCCGGAACACGTCGTCAACGAAGTACCCCACTCCGATGAGAAAGGCTACCGTACCGGTCCCGCCGGACAGACCGCTGGTTTCGGTATCGATGAACAAAGCCTTGCGCGGATCGAACTCGTTCAGTTCGTCGTCGGACGCAGACAACGCGATATGATCGCCGCAGACGTCTAGAACGGCGCCAAGCGCGATGGAACCCTGGTAGGTATCAAGCGGAAAATCTTCCTGAACCAGGTAGAACCCCAGATCGTCGTCGCCGACCACGCGCCCAGGCACGACCTTGTCAATCTCGAATTCGCCAGACTCCCGTTGCTTGCGCAGGTCGTCGAGCTTCTGCATCCAGTCCGAGCCCTTCATCAGCCCGGATTTCCCCGCGAGCAGCCCTTCGAGTTTGTCCTTCATGCCGGACATGAGGAACCTCCCTCGGGCGAGAGCACTGAGAGCGAAGAACATCCCCCTTGATCCCCCTTCCAAGGGGGAGTTGTGCCCATCGCAGTTGTTGGAGTGTTGTCAGCTGAATGTGCTCGAATCCGGTACTCGAACGATCCGCTCACGCGCCGCAAAGCGGCCGCGTGAATTCCCCCTTTGAAGGCGGCAGGCCCGAAGGGCCGAGGGGGATGTTGCGTCGTCCGCAGCATTTTCGTTCTCGACGCCATGCGCGAATCTCTCTCGCCCGGTCGTGTATTCACAACGCCAACCGCGCCAGCATCAGCGCGCCGCTCTTGCCTTTGGCCCCGACTTCCAGTCCGGGCCCGACGCAACTTGGACAGCCTTCCTTGCAACTGCATCCGCTGATAAGCGAGATCGCGGCTTCCACCAGTTGGCGGTGGTGGGTGAACAACTTCTCGCTGAACCCAACGCCGCCGGGATAGGTCTCATACAAGTATACCGTGGGCAATTCCGAAAACGGCGCCCGTAACATGCCGAGTGCGCGAATATCGGTCGGGTCGCACAACACCTGGACCGGCGCGACCTGCCGCAAGGTATTGGCCAAGCCATGCAACGCCTCGCCAAGCTCCTGCTGCTTGATATCCAACCGCGCCGCGATGTCTTCGGGAAACTCGATCCAGTACCCCGTCGTGTGCATCGTCGACTCCGGCAAATCGATCTCGCCCCAGCCCACATTCTCGTGCGTGCCGAACTTAATCTTCTTATAGATACTCGGCAACCACGTCACGCTCACTTCGCCGGTCCGCTTCGTCGCGTCGCCCACGGACTCTTCCCGGAAGGTGTCCAGCACTTTCACATCGACCTTGATCTGCGCGTCCGTGTAGTAATCCACATCCACGGGCCGCGCGTAGGCCTTCCGATCCTCCAAATCCAGATGGTCGATCGTATACTGCGCGCTCTGGTGCAAGTAGATCGCGTTTTGATAGACCTCCGTCGGCGCCGCGAACAGATCGATCTCTCCGATGACCCTGCCGTTCTGCGACGTGTCGAGGATGACCACATTCCCGGGCGCGGCGGTGCGCAGGCTGATGTCTTCCGCCGGATAGGTGTCCGCGCTCCAATGCCACTTGTCGCGCACGTGCCGCAACACGCGCTGCTCGGACAAAAATTCGAGAATCTCGCGCGTCGAAGCCGCATCCATCCCGAAGGCTTCGCCTTCTTTGAAGGGTATCTCGAAGGCTGCGCATTTCAAATGGCTCGTCATGATGATCAAGTTGTTTGGATCGACCGTGGCACTCTCTGGAGTCTGCTCGAAGAAGTACTCGGGGTGATTGATGATGTACTGGTCCAACGG
>JAHDWY010000738.1 GCA_023384315.1 Candidatus Hydrogenedentota bacterium
CAGCCCATGTCTTCGCCGAGCAGGAGATTCAATTGCTCGTGCGCGTGCGCGGAGATGGTGAAGGTGTGCGGGTGCTCCGCGAGAATCGTGAACATCTCGTCCCGCCCATGGCATCGCACGATGGGGATGTGCATCGTCATGACGATGAGCTTGTCCTTGGGAACAGTCGCGAGGTAGCTCTTCACAAAGGCGAGTTGATCCTCCGTAAACCGTCCCTCGTACTTGCCGTCGGGTTTGAAGTACACGTCGTCCATGACGAGGTAGCAGACCTTCCCGTATTCGAAGGCGTAGCTACCCGGACCATAGAATCGCTCGAAGGTTTCGTCGGAATGCTCGTCGCCACCAGCCCTGCGATTGTTGTCGTGGTTCCCGAAGGTGTTGTACCAGGGGACGCCGATCTGTGCGATGCTCCCGTTGATTTCCGCGAAGAGGTTCACGTCGTCCGCCACGATATCGCCGAGGGAGATCCCAAACTTCGCATCGGTTCCGATGCATTCCTCCACCACGTCGTGCGAGATGAAATTCACCTCGCGCAATCCCCTTGCTTGGGGATCGCCGAAGAGCAGAATCGAATACTGGTCCGGCTCCTCCCGTTTGTACAAGGGGAAATCAATGGAGGAGGGGAGAGGCCCCGTCGGCGCGACGCCCTTCGCCTCCAGTTCCGGCGACCCCGCCGGTTTGTGGATGTAGAAGAACCGGGGGATCTGGTCCTCGTTGACCGGCGTCATCCAGTCCTCCGGCTTCACGACGAACAGGATCGTGTCGTCGTCCACCGGCAGCGTCCACCGGCCCTCCGCGTCCGTCTGGACCACGTCCCGCCCATTCGACACGCATACCCCAGGAATGCCTGTTTCTCCCGAATCGCGCTCGGCATTCCGGTTCGCATCGTCGTACACCACGCCCGTCGCGTTGTTCTGCGCGGTTGCCGCAAGCGCGAAACCAACGGCAAGCAACATTCCCCAAATCGCCAGGATTCGCATGGAAACCTCCCCAGTTTCGGTTGGTTGTCTGTCAATATTTCTGGTCCGGTTAACTCACAGCGCAGCAAGTGCTTCCGCACCCTGCACCGGACCTGGCAATTGTATCAAGCCCGGCAATTGTGCTCTACTTACTACGGTACCGTGCGTTTCAAGGCTGATGATGGTGACGGATGGCCCTCTGGGACAAGGGGCCGTTCCGCCAATGGCAGGGAGAGGGTCAATGCCCACACAGCGCAAGAAGCGGGTCGGAGCCATGCTGGTTGACGAGGGTCTCATCCGCGAGGATCACCTGATACAGGCCCTCAATCGGCAGAAGAAAGAAGGCGGGAAGTTTATCCAGAACCTCATCGCCATTGAGTGCATCTCCGCTGAGGACGTCACCGATTTTCTCGCGCGCCGGCACCACCATCCGCACATCGAGATCGGACTGTACGGCGTACCTCAGGAAGTGCTCTCGCTTGTTCCGCGCGATTTCGCCATCCGCCACGAGGTCTTCCCCCTGGACCGAGCGGGATCCACACTCACGCTCGGCATGGTCTGTCCGCTGGATACAGCGACCATCGACGAATTGGAAGAACACTCTGGTCTACACGTCATGCCGGTCCTGTGTTCAGGCGCCGACCTGCGGGCGAGTATCGAGCGTTGCTACGGCACGGAACCAGCGAACGGGCAAGAGCCGGCAACGCTGGAACCGGACGCCATCGGAAGCACATTGCGTCTCGGCGGCATTCCTACCGTCATTAAACAACTGAGCGCCTTGCCCGCGCTGCCCGTCACCGTCCGGAAAGTCCGCGAGGCCATCGACGACCCGGAAGTCTCCACGCACGACGTCGGCACGATTATCGCCACCGACCCCACCCTGGCCGCCAAAGTACTCAGCATCGCCAATTCGCCGGCCTTTGGTTTTCCCAACCAGGTAACCTCCATTCATCTTGCCGTATCGCTGCTTGGTCTGGAAGAAACCTACTCAGTGGTGCTGTCCGCTTCTGTGGTCGACCTTATGACGGGTTCAATGGCCTTTGACTATCGCACCTTCTGGGTTCGGTCCATGCTCTGCGGCACGCTGTGCAAGATCGTGGCGCAACGCGCGGGGTTCGGGACCAAGCCAGGCGTTTTCACAGCGGGTCTCCTGCTGGACATCGGCCGGCTCGCCCTCACGGAAGTCGCCCCGCAACGCTACGCCACCATCGACCGGAGTCTGCGCGGATTGGATCTCGTCGAAGCCGAAGAACAAGTCCTCGGCATCGGCCATCCCGAAGCGGGATACCTCCTCGCCTCCGCATGGGGCTTGCCAGACGAACTGGGGGAGACTATCCGCCTCCACCATATGCCCGAATACGCAACGCTGAACCGCGAGGCCGCCGCTGTCGCCGCCATCGGAAACACCATGGCCTACCTCGCCCCCGAAGAATACGAGGACCCCAGCGCCCTCTCCGTGCCCTGCGCCCGATCCCTGGCCGATCTCCAGATCGCCGATGAAGCCATCATCGAGATGTTCGACGACATGAAGCGCATCCTCAAGAGCGAGTTCCTCCTCCAACGCCGCTGGGACGGCGACACACCCCAGCCCCCGG
>JAHDWY010000006.1:0-3468 GCA_023384315.1 Candidatus Hydrogenedentota bacterium
GATATCGACCGCAATATTGCAATCCTTCAAGACGACCTTACGTACACAAATGAAGATCGGTTGCTACTCGCCGATTTCTCCGCGCGAGCCTACCAGACCGAGCGAGTGCAGGGGTTCCCGGTGGTATAACCGATTGCGGATTGCGGGATCGCGGTTGTCCCTGATGTCCCTCGTTCAATTCTGGGAGCTTCCAATAAATGTCACTAGCAGTCTTCATCGCAATCGCGTTGGCTGCGGCCAACGCCGAACCCTACCCCGATCGCCATCAAGAACCCATCGAAGTCACCCACGACAATCGCCAGGAGCAATACAAGCAAATCGGCGACTACCTGGAACGATTGAAGTCCGAGTCGACTGCGAAACGCGACGAGCATTTTCAACTCGACTTCAGTAGCCCCGAAACCTACGCGGCATCGCAGGAGAAACTGCGGAACCACGTTCGCGCGCGCATCGGCTATCCTCCCCCGCACGCGGTGACTGCCGAGCCGCGCCTCGAACACGTAGCCGACGACGCCTACGCGAGCATCTATCGCATGTGGCTCGACGTCGTCGAAGGCGTCGAGTCCTACGGCATTCTCTCGATTCCGCATAAGCTGGAAGCGCCCGCGCCGCTACTAATCTGCCAACACGGCGGCAGCGGCAACCCCGAACTGCTGCAGGGCATGATCCCCGGCATCGGGTCCGGCAACTACGGGTGGATGGTGCAGCGCGCATTGGAAGAGGGTTACGTGACCTACGCGCCCGCGCTGATCTTTCCCCACCGCAACACGGAAGAGATCGAAGGTCCCGACCGGCGGGAACTGGATCGGCAGCTCCGCTACGTGGGCACGTCCATCCTCGCCCTGGAACTCTACAAGATCGCCCGCGCCGTCGACGAGATCGTAAAACGTCCCGAGGTCGATGTCGAACGCATCGGCATGATGGGCCTCTCTTACGGCGGCTGCTACACCCTGTACGCCACCGCCCTCGACACGCGCATCAAGGCCGCCGTCAGCTCGTGCTACTTCAACGAGCGCGCGCGGTATCCCTGGTCCGATTGGTCCTATCATAACTTCCTCAACGAATTCGCCGACGCGGAACTCTGCGGATTGATCGCGCCGCGGCCCTTCCTCATCGAAGTCGGCGTGAAGGACGAACTCTTTACCATCGATGGCGCCCGCGCCGAAGCCGAACGCGCGAAGGTGTATTGGGAAAAGCTCGGCGTACCCGAGCGGTTTGTATTCGAGGCCTTCGATGGCGTGCACGAGTTCAAAGGGGATCAGGCCTACGATTTCGTGCGGCCTTTTCTGCGGAAGTAATCGAGTCGCGCCGAACCCGAATCGAGGTGCGGGATGAATCTGGCATCGCTGGAACCAAAGCACATCGTTGCGGGCGTGCTGGGAATCCTGTTCCTGTATCTGTTCATGCTGCCCATCGCGTGGCCGGACCCCGAGGTCGAGGCGGAGATTCCGGTGAACGCCGTGATCGGTCAGGACATCCAAATCCCCATCACCATCTCCGCGTGGCATTCCAACGTGGACATCTACATGGTCCGCTTCTACACCGACTACCACGGTTCCACCGCGCACGGTCCGGAGGGTCTCTTCAATCCCACGCCGGTGCTCGAACGCGAGGCGCGGCGTTTCGTGGGCGTGTGGGGTTACAACCATATGACTTTCCCGTGGTCCGAAACCATCTACGTGACCGTTCCCCTGAGCCGCTTCGCCGGTGAGGGCCTGCTCGGCCCGGGCGTCCTCAAGGGGAAAGTCGACGTGAACTTCAACTACCGCCCCGGCCACGTCGGCCGCTACGGCCCCGCGCACGACTACACCCAACAAAGAATGCTCAGCGTCCCCTTCGAAATCGCAATCGCCGAGCGGTAAGGAGCACGGGCGTCCCGCCCGTGTCCGTAACCTTTGGAAACCGCGGAGACATTCGTTTCGGATTTCCATCGTCCTGCTCCGCATCCCGCACATTGATTCTGAGACTCTCTCGTGCGAGACTCTATCCGCACCATTCAACCCAACGAGGAAACCTTCCATGATGTCCATATCGTCCATAGCGTCCATCCTTATCCTCGCTGCCGTCGCCGCGCCGGAGGACTACGTCACCGGCCCCGTCGAAACTGTTGCCGAAGGCTTCCAGTTCACCGAAGGCCCCGTGTGGCTCACGTCCGGCGAACTCGTCTATAGCGACATCCCGGCGGACACCATCTTCCGCACCGACAAATCGGTCTTCCGCAAACCCAGCGGCAAGTCCAACGGGCTCACGCTCGACCAGGAAGGGCGCTTGATCGCGTGCGAACACTGGAACCGCCGCGTCTCGCGCACGGAAATGGACGGGACCATCGTCACGCTCGCGGACACGTACGAGGGCAAGAAACTGAACAGTCCGAACGACGCCGTCGTGCGGTCCGACGGCACGATCTACTTCACCGATCCGCCTTACGGCCTCGAAGGCCGCGAACAGGAGTTGCCCCACCAGGGCCTGTATTCCATCGCACCCGACGGCACGCTCACGCTGCTGGTCGACGACTTCATCAAGCCCAACGGCATCGGCCTTTCCCCCGACGGGAAGACCCTCTACGTCGCCGACACGGAAGGCCTCGAGATCCGCGCCTTCGACGTCGCCGAGGACGGGTCCCTTAGCAACGGCCGCGTCTTCTGCGATCTGCCCTATCCCGACGGCATGGCCATCGACACGAAAGGCAACGTCTGGTGCACCGCCGAAGATGGCGTCCGCGTCTTCACGCCCGCCGGCGAACTCGTCCACACCGTTGTCGCCCCTCAAGCCCCCGCCAACTGCACCTTCGGGGGCAACGACGGCAAAACCCTCTACATCACCGCCCGCACGGGCCTCTACAAGGTAAGCGTCGTAACGCCGGGGATCTTGCCGGGCCGCTAGACAACACGAATAACTGTAGTCTATTCTTTGGGATTCTTACTCATGTCTACCTATGACAATATCAGATCCAAGATTGAGCGGGCTGATCAGCACATTCAGGAGCTTGATCAAGCGATCCGAGAATTTATGAACAATAAACCCTTTCGAATTGTCACTAAACAAGATAAGAATACGGGCGAACACATTATGGTCATTGCCGATGCACGGCCTATTCCCGCAGAATGGAGCATCCTCGCTGGAGAAGCCGTTCATCAACTTAGGTCAAGTCTTGACCATGCAATTTGCTACATGGTCGAACGCGCCGGAGGAAAGGTAACTAAAAGGACTCAGTTCCCGATCAGTACTGCTAAGCGGGCGGATATCTTGAAAAGAGAAGAAGCCTCGATGGAAGGTATTCCTGAGGTTGCTGCCCAAGTTGTCAGGCAATTCCAACCCTACGTGGTCTTTGATCCTTACGACTTTTACGAACACCCCCTCAACGTCCTGAGAGAACTCAGCAATACAGACAAGCATAGATCCCTCAATTTGATCAATCTGGTCTCTCCCGAGGCAAAAATCAAAGTCGGGTCAAGTATTCGTGACTGC
>JAHDWY010000006.1:3478-8572 GCA_023384315.1 Candidatus Hydrogenedentota bacterium
CCATTCACAACAGCATCAAGAACGACGCAGAGATACTCCGATTCAAATCCGTCGATGGCGAGATGGACGTGCACCCGCAACTCGGAATTGTTGTATTCTTTGACAAAATTGGGTCTTTCGTCGAACCTTATCCGGTCATGCCAACGCTCCAACGTCTCTCCAAATTCGTTTCGCATATAGTATTCACTCTCAATCCGTGGCTTGAGGAACGTACTGGTGCATATTAGTTGCTATAGAGAGAGTCACTTACCATGGATATCGTCCGCTGTCCCTTCGGGCATACCACGGCAGGTTTGTTTTGTCTTGAGCGATTGGAGCGAAAATGCTGGGTATTAGTCTGGCTTTGATCACCCTTTGGCCCGCAAATCTCCCCGACGCCTACCGCGTCACCGCCGCGAAGGGCCCGTACTTCCTGTGCGACGATCGCGTGGTGATGGACCGCTGGAATGCGGAACGCTTCGTCGTGCCGTTGGGGCGCCATCCCGACAATCCGCTCATCGAGCGCGAGTTTCCCTGGGAAGGCACCGGCCCCCACATGGGCGGGTCGATCCTGCGGGACCCGGAAGACGGCTTGTTCAAGATGTGGTACACCGTCTGGAACCGCGAGGCCTACTACAACAAGCTGCCGTTCTCCTATAACGTGTGCTACGCGGAGTCGGAGGACGGCATCGCGTGGCGGCGGCCGCCCTTGGGTGTGTTCGACTACGAGGGCAGCACCGAGAACAACTGCATCAAGCTCGGCGTAGACAAGACGCAGAATATCGACGTGTGCCTGAACCCCGATCCGGATCGGTGGCCGGGCAAGTTCCTCGCGATTCACAACCAGAAAGGCGGCGTGTTCGTGTCGTCGTCGGAAGACGGGAAGACCTTCACGCCCGTGTTCAGCGAACCCGCCATCACGTACCACAGCGATACCCACAACAACTTCGTGTTCGACGAAGTGGGGGACCAGTGGTTCCTGTACTGCCGGCCCCGCGCCTGGGCGGGAAACCATCGCCGCCGCGTCGCCATGAAGCAGAGCACGGACCTCGAGCATTGGACGCACGAAACGACCATCCTCGTGCCGACGGAAACCGAGAAGCCCGAGTTTTACGGCATGACCGTGTTCCGCCGGGGCGATCTCTTCTTCGGCGCCTTGCAGATCTACGACCGGTCGACCGGATTCATGCACGCGGAACTCGCGTGGAGCGGCGACGGCGTGCACTGGAACCAACTGCCTACGCACCCCGCCTGGGTCGAGCGCGGCGCGGAGGGCGCCTGGGACCACGGCATGAGCATGATCGCCGACGCGCCGGTCATCGTGGATGACGAGATGCGCTTCTATTACGGTGGATTCCCCTTGCCCCACGACACGAAGGAAGAGAACGTCTGCGCCATTGGACTCATGACCGCGGAACGGGACCGGCTCGTCGGCCTTCGCGCCGCGAACCCGGACGAACCCGGCATGGTGTTGACGCGCCCGATCGACGCGCGCGGGAAACGGCTCACGGTGAATGCCGTCGTCCACGGCGAAATCCGCGCCGAGTTGCGCTACGGCAACAACAAGGTCGTCGACGGATTCAGCTTCGACGACTGCGACTCCCTGTCCGAATCCGGATTCGCGAACGAAATCACCTGGGGTGGCAAGTCGATTGGCGCAGTCGAAGAACCCGAAGTCCACATCCTCTTCCAACTAACCAACGCCGATCTCTACACCTTCGACCTGAATTAGCTGGGACCGCCAGGCTCCAGCCTGGCCGCTTCGGCGCGACGACTCAGAAAAGGAGCTAGCGTTGCGGTCGCGCCCGGGTCTCAGGAGTTTTCTGCCGCGCCTCCGTCGGCCGACTTGGCGTGGCGGCTTTGATACACGCGCCCTTTCTTGATAAGAGACGGGAGGATGGACGCGCCCATCCCCGGCACGAGGTTTGCCAGCCTCGCAGTCCACGCCCATCGCAGGGGGATTGCCACCTCGGGTTCCTTTCGGGTCAGCACGCGGTTCAACATGACGTCGCCGACTTCCTCAAGGGTTAACAGTCGCCCGCTGGAAAACACGACCGCGCCCGCATCATGTTGGGAGGACTGCTTGAGCAGGGGCGTCTTGATGGCATTGGGACAAAACACGGTGACGTAGACGCCGTATCGCTTGAGTTCAAATCCCGCCGCAAGGGAAAAGCCGCGCACGGCGAACTTGGAGGCGCTATAGACCGAGATGCCCGGGATGGCGCTGACGCCTGCAAGGGATGCGATATTGACGATATGCCCGCCGCCCATTTCCTTCATGTGGCGCGCGGCAACCTGCGTTCCCCAGATGACGCCTTTCGTGTTCACGTCGATTTGGAGATCGACTTCATTTACAGGTTGTTCGTGCGCCCAGCCCGACAACATGACGCCAGCGATGTTCATGCACACGTCGATCCGTCCGAAGGCCTCCACCGCCCGCGCAAACACCTGCTCCCAGGCGTCCGCGAAGCGCACATCGAAAGTGTCCAATTGCACGCGATCTTCCGGCCATGCCTTTTCCGCCGCGTGCGCCTTCAGCGCTTCGAGATTGACGTCCGTCGCATAAACGCGGTCGCCTCGCGCGATCAGCAGATCCGCCACATGCTGGCCTATGCCGCTGCCGCAACCCGTCATGAAATGCGTCGTGGGCGCCTTGCCGCTCATGATGCGATCCCCTGCGGCGTTCCGAACGACACGGGTCCGAACGCGAAGGTCGGCCGGATACCCGGAAACATCCAGTACGAGGTCAGCTCCGACGAAGTCACCACGTTATAGAAATCTCCGTTGCGCGGCGAAGGTCCCGCGATCTCCCGTTCTTGAATCATCGAGATGTACTGGTCAAGCCCGCGTTCGAGCGTGTTGCTGTTCAGCACCACGTCGATGCCTGTCGTCTTCACGTATTTCTGGAGCCCCGGAATGTGGGAACGCGACGGCGCGTACGAATCCGCGCCCACTCCATTCTCACTCGTCACGAACAGCCCCTCCGGCGTGCGCACGACGATGGAATGGTTGCCCTCGGTATGGCCGGGCGTTTGAATCAACGCAACCCCGTCCCCGAGAAACACGTCTTCGTCCAACAGGATGACCTTGCGCGCATCGATTCCCGCGATGCCGTCGGGACAATACCACTGCCGCTGCGGCGGGAGCAACGCTTTCGCCGATTCCCATTCCTGCCGCATGACGAGCAGCTTGGCGTTGGGAAAAAAGGCGGGACCATCTTCGACGCCGAGCCAGCGGCGGAGGTCCTGGGTGTGCAGATGATCGAAAGTGATGTAGTCCACCCGATCGGGGCGGATCCCGATTTGCGCGAGCCACGTATCGACTGTCCCGAGTTCGGGCGCCATGTACGGTTCCAGGAACGTGCGCAGCGCGCCCATGCCCTCCGACATGGAGCGGAAGAACGGCGTTTCCGCATTACGCCGGTAGTCGGAGGGGGAGACGAGCATCGTCTTCAGCCCGGCCTCGCTCTGGAACTGCACCACGAACATGCGGTTGAGAATATGCACGTAGGGTGTGGGGACCGTGCAGGCGTCCTTCAACGCGTAGCGCCGCGGATAGGGGACGCGCACGAGATCGAAGGAAGCGTAGTACGGCACGGCCTCGCCGTCCAGCATCTCCGCGCGAATTCGCTGGGCGGCCTCCCGAATCGCCTTCAGCCGATCCTGAGGAGCCGCGTGATCGCGCGCCCCGGCAAAATGGTTCGCCGGGCGGATCACCGGATCATCGTACTGTCTCACTTCGGTCGCCATGTGCAGCCTCCCAATCCGTAGTATACCGTGCCCACCCAGGCACGCCAAGGGGTTGTCTACTTCCTGGTCTCCGGTCCAGCGAGCCGGAACGTTGACGTTCGATAGCGCTTATTGTCGAACGCGTCGATCTGTAGTAAAATAGAGAAATCTACAGGGGCTTCATTCTTGAGGATCGTGGTGCAGCGAGACGAGGCCGGAGATACGTGGAGTCCCTGTGCGAATCGTGGCCTTGTCTTCCTGACCCGCGTAGGAGGTGCATGATGTTGAGACCGTTCGCCGGATTGCTGACCCTCGCATTGACCCTCGGCCTGATCGCTGCCGGTGGTTTCGGTTGCAGCCCGCAACCGACGGAGCCCGCGACGCCGTCCGAGCCTGAGGCCGCACAGCCCTCGGAGCCGGCTATGGAAATGCCCGCCGAGCCCGCAATGGAGGAGCCTGCCGCGGTTGAGGTGACGCCTGCGGAACCGCCCGCGGAACAAAGCGCGGAATCGGTTGAAGAGGAAATGCCGGCCAGCGACCCCGCCGCCGAAGCGCCCGCCGAAGGGTCTGCGGCGGATGCGCCCGCGGAAGCGCCTGCTGAGGACGCCGGCGCCGAGGCAGCGCCCGCCGAAGCGCCTGCCGCCGAGGCACCCGGCGCGGCCTAAATCCGCCTTAACCATTGGAAACGCGTGGCCGGCGTCTTGAGAGTCGAGCGCCGGCTGCGCTACTACCGTCAATCCAAGGCGAGGCCGCCTATTCGAACAAACCAAGTTGCCCGCTGGAATCAATCCGGCGAAAGGCCTTGGTCGAGAGGGGGATGGTTTTGCCGTTCAGACCCCACTTCCGGCATGCCACGTGAAAGAGCCGCTGGATCTGGTCGGCATGAAACCCCTCGCCCCGCATGCGGCTTCCAAAGCGGGGGTCGTTTTCCTTGCCGCCCCTCAGCGAGCGAACCCGGTTCAATACGCGATCCTTGCGACTCGGGTAGTGCGCCTCCAGCCACGCCTCGAACAACGGCGCGACGGCCAATGGTAACCGCAACATAATATACGCCGCCGTCTGCGCGCCCGCCTTCGCCGCCGCTTCCAGGATGGCGGGGATCTCCTCATCGTTCAGTCCCGGAATGACGGGCGCCACCATGACCCCGGTGGGAATGCCCGCGTTCGCCAGCGTTGCGATCGCGTCCAGCCGTTGCCGGGGCAGCGACGTGCGCGGTTCGAGCACGCGATTCAGTTCCACGTCCAGGGTCGTGACAGTCAGGCACACGTGCGCAGCGTCATGCCGTGCAAGCTCGCCCAACACGTCAATATCCCGCGTGACCAGGCGGTTCTTCGTGACGATCCCGACAGGGTTCCTGAATTCCGCCAGCACTTCCAGGCATTGCCGC
>JAHDWY010000006.1:8582-21825 GCA_023384315.1 Candidatus Hydrogenedentota bacterium
GTTAATCGCAGCCGTTTCTCGATGGGCTGGTACGCGTCGGTCACGCCCGAGATGGCCAAGGTCTTCGGCTCCCACTTCGGGGACAACAGCGCGTTTCGCAACAGTTCGGGCGCGTCGTGTTTGACCATGATCTTTGTTTCAAAATCGATGCCCGCCGAAAACCCAAGATACTCATGCGTCGGCCGGGCGTAACAATAGATGCACCCATGCTCGCACCCGCGATAGGGATTGATACTCGCTTCGAAGGGGATGTCCGGACTGTCATTCGTGCTGATGATGGATTTCGACGCGTCCGGGATGAACTGGGTATTCGGACGCGGCTCCTCGGAGTCGTCCCAATCCGGCTCGCGTTCGTAGGCGATTTCGTCGAACCGGTTGGCTGGTTGGCGCGTCGCGCCGCGTCCTCTTATGGGGGATCGAGGGTCTAACATAATCTGAAAACTTGTTCAGTCCTTTCGGTCATTAAACCACAGCGAACAGGATTACGCAAGCCCGGACTGTTCAGCCACCCGCCCCGCCATCCCCGCGAAGGATGGCCAATCTTCACCCGAAACTCCGTACTCCACAAATCGCAACACGTTCTCGCAGGAGCCCACGACATCACCCTCACCGTCACCCTCGCGAACGCGGGGCCCATCTTCCCCCGAAACTCCGTGCTTCACAAATCGCTACACGTTCTCGCAGGAGCCCTCGCTTTCAAGTTCGGCTTGAGCGCTGGAAGCGTTAAGGTTACGATACCGGGCAACCGAAACCTTGTGAAGGGAAACTGGAATGGACGCTCGCCAAGTTGCCGCTGTAACCATGATTCTGATTGCTGTATCGGTAGGGATTGCCGATACGAACGCAGCGGACCCCGACGGGTTCAAACCCATTTTCGACGGCGAATCCCTCGACGACTGGCAAGCGGCGGACATGAGTTTCTGGTCCGTCGAAGATGGCGCGATTACCGCCAAAATCACTGCCGAGCATCCCACCGAGCGCAACCACTATCTCGTATGGCAGGGCGGAAAGCTCGGCGACTTCGAGCTGAAACTGAAGCACCGCATTGTCAGCTCCGAGACCGTCAACGGCGGATTCCAGTTCCGCAGCGAGATCTTCGACGGCGACATCCCCGACGACTGCCGCGGGTATCAGGTCGACAACAACACGAACACGCCCTGGCTCGTGCGCCTCTATGACGAGTTCGGCCGGCACGACCTAGCCTTGCGCGGCCAGAAGACCATGTTCAACTCCGACGGTACAAAGGAAACCACCCCGATCCCCGATGCCGAGGGCGATCCGTGGTTTAAGCTCGAAGACTGGCATGAGTATCATCTCATCTGTAAAGGTCCGAACCTCATTCTCTACGTGGACGGACGATTCGTCGCGGAGGTAATCGACAACGATCCCGAGCAGCAGGACTTCTCGGGTATCCTTGCGCTCCAACTCCACAGCGGTCCGCCCATGACCGTCCAATTCAAGGACATTCAACTGAAGCGCCTGGATGACGGCGGCGAAGAATAGCGTGGGGGACGCCGAAATACACACCCGCAATCGGCGTGTGCGTAACGCGCTGTTGGCCCTGATATTTTTCGGCTTTGCCGTTCGGTTTGCATCCATGTTCTGGGGCGTCGGCCTCTTCTCCTTCGACCACGGGTATTACCATCCCGACGAACCAAAAGTCGTGAACTACGTTCGCGACTTCCCCGAGTCGTTCTGGACAGCCTCGGACTTCCGGTACGCGCTCGCGACGCAACATGCACTGCTTGTCCTTTACTTGCCATTGAAGTGGGTCGCCGAGTTACCCGCCGTCCGCGAAGCGCTTCCCGGCAACGCGGACAAACTGTGGGCCTTTCTCGTGTGCCGCTTCGGTGTGGTCTTGATGGGCACGGCGACCGTGTGGTTTGTCTTTGCTGCCGTACGGCAACTCACCGGCCGCGCCGGTCCCGCATTGATCGGCGCTTTTGTAATGAGTCTCTTTCCCTACGCGGTGCTGAATTCCGGACTCGCCGCCACGGACGCCCCGCTCGCCTTCATGATTGCCGTCGTCTTCTATGTTTACGTGCTATTAGCCGACCGCATTCCGGAGGTCCACAAAGGTTGGTACGGCCTCGGGATCTTGGCCGGGATCGCAATTGGTGTGAAATATACCGCCGCGTTTGTCGGTCCGGCCTTGTGCATTTTGATCGTCTGGCGGTACCGATCTGCCGGGTCTTCATGGGCCACGATCGCCCCGAACCTGGCACGGCTCGGGTCGGCGACAGGCATCGCCTTCCTCATCGTCATGCCCCACGCGGCTTTCCGCTACCCCTTCGTCAAGGCGAGCCTGCAATTCGAGATGGGGCGCATCGAATCGCGCGCGTGGACAATCGGCAATTACCTGGACTGCTACTGGACCGCCTTTGGCTGGCCCGGAACTGTCCTACTTCTTGGCGCAATCCTGTTGCTTGCCTGGAAACGCCCCAAGGGCACGGCGGCGTTGGCGCTATTTACGGTGTTCTTCATCATGGTCACCGCGCGAGGTTTGCTCGACCGCTACGTGATCACCATCACGCCGCTCGCGGCCATTGCCATAGGCTGTGCGGCAGCGATACCACTCGAGGCGAATCCGATCGCGCGCATTGTGCGTCGCGTTGGCGGATACGCACTACTGACCGCCTGTGCGCTATTGCTCGTGGCATGTTTGTACGGCCGCTACGCCTTCGACACGCGCAGCCAGGTCACACGCTTCGTTCAAGAGAACTATCCTCCCGAGACGACCGTGTACTACGCGGTGCTCGGGACGGATAAGGGCAAACAGCGCTGGCGCTGGGCTCACTTCGCGCCCGGCGAGTATCCCGAAGTACCCCTCGGCAAGAAACCGGACTTGATCATCGCCACCACGCCGCGGCACGAATTGATCCAACAGGATCTCGAAGATGACGGACGCCGCTTCATCTATTGGCGTAGCCAATACCGGCTCGAACCTCCGACGAAACGATGGGACGAACTATACAAGTCCCTCGCCACCGGCACGAACGAGTACCGCATCGTCAAACGCGTCCCCTGCACCATCCTCCCCATCGAATTTCCCGGCTATCCCCTCGCCGTGTACGAGCGGCAAGAACACTGAGAATTGCCGCATGTCGTTCCCTGTATTAACCTCCCGCGCGAGATCGATCTGGGCCGAATCGTGTAGTCTGTATGAGCAGCCAAGTTGGGGGGGGACAGCCATGTGCGAAGTTGGGAACTCAGTTCACACATATCTACGGCGAGGTTGGCGCGTTTTGGCCTTGGCCATTGTCCCTACCTGTCTGGCCTTCGCCGCCGACACCTTGACCGCGCCGATTCCGATCAACGTCGCCGAAGGCATTATCGAAGCCTTCTGGGACCCCGAGATCAGCGGATTCGACGAGTGGTCCGTGGACGACGCGCAGGCGCACGGCCTGAACGTGTTCCAGAACTGGGCGGCGGTCGATTTCCAGTGGGTTTCCGCGCCAGTAGACGATCCGATCGTGTGCATGCGGAAGGCGTTCGAGGTCGATTGCGCCGGCTACGATACGCTCCTGGTCAAACTGACGGCACCTGGGGGCGCAAGGGTGCGTTTGATTGCGGACACAGATACGGGCGAACACGCCTCCGAGCGCGGTGCGGAGAACGGGTCGTACGAGTACTCGCTGCCCCTGGAAGGTTCGTCCGTACTCCGTACCCTATGCATCGAAGTCTACGCGGGTGAGACCGGGCCCGGCGCCGGTTGGGTCGAGTGGGTTGCACTCCAGAACGCGTCGAAGCTGGACCTCTATCACAAACGCTGGGACTACAGCGGTATCGATTGGAGCCGCCACGTTGTCGACGATTCAACGCCGCTCACGTTTCAACCCGTCTACGGAATCTTTCTGACAGCCGCCGAACTCGCTGACCTGCGCGAGGAGCACCGGCAAGCCATAGCGACCACCGGCGAATCGCGGTTTACCCGCCTCGCAGCCGCGGCAAAGGATATGGACTTTGAACGCGGCATCGCCGAGTTTGCAAAGAGCGGCGGAAGCGACGGCGGCCGTGTGCGGGACCTCGACCGACCGGTCCTACCCGGCGGACCGAGTTTGGCCGAAGCCGCGCTGGTGTTGGAGGACCGCGCGTTGATGGTGGCCGCGGCGCGGTATGCCTTGTCCCTCGCGACCAGCCGGTACTGGGATCGCGACTTCCGCTCCAATTATCCCACGGGTCCCGCTGACGACCGCGCGTTTCGGCGCTCCTATACCTGTGAGGACATCGCGGTCATCCTGGATCTCGCCGGGGAGATCTTTTCGACCGCAGGCCGCCGCTACCTGATGCGGCGCCTCTCCGAAGAGGGCGTCGGGAAGATCAACTACGTCACGTGGAAGCATGAGTACATCCATCACACCAACCAACTCGCCTACTTCAATCAAGGCCGGATGAGTGCGTACCTCGTGCTGGAACGCGAATACCCGCGCGTGAAACCCTATACCGATCTCGCGCTGGCGGATACGGTGGGCAACATCGAAAACTCTATCTTGCCCGATGGCGGTTACGCGGAAGGCCCAGGGTATTTCAGCGCCATGGCGCGGCGCAACTACACCATCCTCAAGTACTACGCCCGCGCCCGGGATGTCGAACTGCCCGATCTTGTCCCCCGCGCATTGCGAAGCACGTCGGACTACGCCGAGACCCTGGCATCGACCACGCCGGACGACGTCATACCCGTCGGCGATTCCGAAGCCCACCTCAGCGATGAAACGCTTGAGGCCATGGTCGAACTCATGCCCGGCAGCTATTGGCAGATACTGCAGAACAAGAAACGGCACGCGGCGGGGAAGGAACTCCTACCCGGGAAAGCGCCCGCGCCGCGGCCCTTCGTGGCGCTGCCCAATCTCGGCTACATCGCCTCCTACCGCATGCTCGACGGCCAGCCCGTGAAACTCCTGATCCTCGGCAACGTTTCCGGCGCGGATCACGCCCACGAGGACAAGGGCAGTTTCGTGCTCGAATTCGGCGGCGAAGTCTTCGCCATGGATCTCGGGAGCACCTCGTACTCCGACCCGGTGCATCAACTTTACAAGCACGCCCAGCGCCACAACATGCTCGTGCCCGTCGGCACCGATGAACGCCCCGCGCCCCCCATCAAACTCGAAGCCAACGTCATCCCAATCGGCAAGGGCAATAAGAAACGTTTCGAGGCGCGCATCGACGCCACCCCCGGCTGGGAACCCTACTACGAACGCTGGATTCGCACCTGGTCCTCACCGGAACCGTCCACGCTGGTCATCGAAGACGACTACGCGCTGTGCAAAGGCGCCGGCGTTTCCTTCCTCTGGCAGACCACCTTGCCCTGCCGCCAGGATGGCCGGAAGATTACGATTACCGGAACGCACGGCGAAGTCATTCTCAATCCCCCCGACGATTGCGACATCACCATTGAGTCCATCCCCATGGCCGGCGGCGCCTCCCAGAACCGCATTGCCTTCACCAGGCACGAGAAGGTGGGCACGCTCCGCGTGGAGATCCGTCTTCAACCCCTTTAGGAACGCCCCTCGAATAACCGATTGGTGCAAAGCGTTAATAGTGCCCTGTTCGTCATTTCCGCATTCGGAGATTCTCCAAGAAAGTCTGCCTCGATTGTCCTTTTACTTATGAGTATTTCTTTGCCACACAGGCGCGACGATTGTGCAGGGTGGGATAGGGAGAGGCGGCGATACCCCGTTTTGTGAGTAGCAATCGCGCGCAAAACGTCCCCGCCTGCGCTAGATCTGCCGTTTGCCAACGCTCTTATACGCCGTCTACTTCGCGCTAAGTGTTTCCAGCGGTTGAAGGGAGCGGTACGTGTTTTCTTAGGAATCTGCAATCCCGTCCTCTTGTCAATGCCACCGCAATTTCACCAGTAACGTTCAGATAGCGCCCGTCCAGTTGCGCGATTTTCGGTCGCGAACGGTCCCGGCCCATTACATGCGATCGTAGTGCAAAGAAGCCAAAGGCAATGCACAGGTGGTACTCATGTACATATTATTGACGTGTAGAAAGAGATGGACTTGTTGTGTCTTTAGGAAAGAGCTTAGTGGTGTTTACTAATATCTCTATTGCCATACACCCTGCTACGTGGTATTGTATTGACTTGACGGTTTTCGAAAGTGCTGGTTTATTCACCATTGTCTTTTGGGCAGTCGCGGGTGTCCAGAAACGTGAGATCATGGCTGAACGACACTTCGCAGCTCAGTTCATGGGGAGGCGAAACAGGATGACACGAGGTTGCGTTCTTCTTGCCGGAGTTGCCCTGCTAGGGCTGGAAATAGGGATGTCGCAGACCTTTGAACAGGCTTTCCCGGACTTTGAAGAATACCCGGTACTATACGAGGCCATGCGCCTTGATCCTTTTGTGGGAAGAAGTGCACCGTTCCACTCCACAGAGGAAGACTTGAATCGGGCCGAGGCAGTCCGGCTATACGAACAGTTCGCAAACGAGACCGAGTTGGAACCCTGGCGAGAGGCGACGGTCATCGCTCATATTGGGTTGATCTACATGATGGGTACTGATCAACCGGATGCGGGGTTTCATCGCGACTGGGACACCGCCAAGGAATACTACGACCGTGCCGTCGAGATCGAGCCGGAACATATAAACAACGAACTCTACTGGGCGCGCACGCACGGGACAGCGGCCACACGCGACCCCGAGGAGCAATTGGACAAGATCATCGAACTCTACTCATGGATCTCGGAGATGTCCGAGGAGCGTCTGCTGGAATCGGCGCACCGGCAAATGTCTGAGGAGCCGCCGCACGAGGTGTTCATCGATGTCGGCACGGGCGAGCGGCAGATACGCTATCTCACCGAGGAAGAGATTTCGGCGTGGGAGGAACGGACGGGACGGCCCTATCCCGGCACCGCGAAGGAGTACGTAGTTAATATCGAAAAAAAGAATGAAGGTATGTTGAACAATCCTGCTCAGCAGAATGTGATTCTGGCGTCGGGTGTGCCAGGGGGTCTGCAGCGCATCATCGAGGAGCTACCGGGAACACCTCTTGCGCAATTGGCTCGGGCCGCCCTGGGCAAGCAGGGCGAGGAGACCTACGAGGGCCTCGTGGAAGCCATGCAGACCTTAGCGGAGAAGGGCGAAGCGTCCGACGATCCGATAGACGATCCAGAAGACGCCGTGGACTCGGCGGATCAAATCCCGTCGGCGCCGTCGTCCACACCGGCCCTCGCAGCCGCTGTGGGGTACGCCCCGCCGGTAACGCAGAAAGACGCTACGGCAATGCCGGCGCTCGACGCCGAATCCGGATCCAAGTGGGGGTACATCGTCGCAGTTGTGATCGTGGGCGCGGTAATCGTATTTGGGGTGCTTACGGTGGCCCGCAGGTATCGGCGGGCATAGATAGCTTCAGCGGCGGCGTGCGCACTTCGTGCGGACGGTGAAACTTTCGGCGCCCGTCCTGTCCACGGGGTCCCCTTCGCCGTTTCGATTTGCAACATGCCTCTTTCAAATCGCAACGGTCTCCCTGCTACCTTCCTTAATTCCGGCTTCTGTAAGTTGTTTCTTACCAATAGTGTGTCCAGCCAGGCACGATTGGCATGCAGGTTGCAATTCCCTATGCGGTTGCGAAATCGCAGCCAAGCAGAAATCAAAAATCCCGAAGAAAGGAGATGGCAACCATGGCACTGGTACGTTGGAAAGACCGAGGCGAGATGAGTCCCTGGAGCGCCCTGCGCGATCTGGAAGGCCAGTTCACACGGCTCTTCGGCGAACTCAATCGCGACTACGACGTCTTCGAGCGTGGCTGGGCTCCTGCCGTTGATCTGAAGGAAACGGAGCAGGAGTACACGCTGGAAGCGGACCTGCCCGGCATGAAGAAGGAAGACATCGAGCTGTCCGTGGTGGACAACATGATCTCCATCAACGGCGAGCGTAAGCACGAAGCCGAAGAGAAGGAAAACGGCTATCACCGGATTGAACGCCGGTACGGCACGTTCCAGCGCTCCTTCGAGATCCCGGGTGGTTTCGATGCGGAGAAGGTGAACGCGCGATTCGAGGATGGCGTACTGCACGTCACCCTGCCGAAACGCGAGGAAGCCAAGCCGCGACACATCGAAGTGAACGTCAACTAAACGAGACAACCGAAACGATAACGAGTGGGGGCGCGGTCACGCGCCCCTCTACCGAGGAGGTAAAATCATGACAACCGCTGCCCCCGAACTGGCCACCACCCGTTACCTGGCGCCCCGGGTAAACATCATCGAACGCGAAGACGCGGTCCTACTCGAAGCAGAGTTGCCCGGTGTGCCCAAGGACGGCGTGAATCTGGAATTCAAAGACGGCGAACTGATCCTGACTGGCAAGCGCAAGGCGACGAACGGCAACGGCCGGTATCACCTGCACGAACGCCCGATGGCCGACTTCCGCCGGGTCTTCGCCCTGAGCCGGGCGATTGACAGCCAGAAGATCGACGCCAACATGAAGGACGGCGTTCTGACGGTGACCTTGCACAAGGTCGAAGCCGTTAAGCCCCGGCGAATCGCGGTCAACTAAGAAGACCGCTTCCCATAGATCTCAAGGCCCCGTGCGGCAACTCCGCGCGGGGCCGCCGTACGTTACGGCGTCTCAGGATTGTCAGAACTGGAGGGGGTTAACGTCAGCCAATTACCGTCGGCGCGCAAGACCCGCGTTTCACCCGTCTCCGAATCCAGCAACGCAAACTCGGTGCCTTTCTCCGTCGTGTTGGCAACCAGTTCGTATCGCCCGGCATTGTTCACGTTGGCGGACGAAGTCACGTTTACATTGGGCCCTACCAACAGTGCGGCCACTACGGTTAGAACGACCCCAAGAACGAGACCAACCAACAGATACCCGACGTTCCCTCTCATAATGGACCCTCACTTGCTGCAATCCGAGCTGTGCCCAAATGGATAGTCATTTGCTTCGCAAGAGAGCAAATGGCGTGCCGTCCATGCTGGGCTTGTGATAAGTTATTCTTCTGTAGTAGGTTATGTCGTGCCAGCCGGATCGAAACGCTGCACGTCCGGTTTGTGCCGTGAACCGAATCGCGGCGGCTTCAACTAGAAGTCGGCAAATTCAGCCACGCGGAAAGGAATTCACCGCGCCCTTGGCAAAACTTGTATACGGAGTGCGAGTTCAACCAATGAAAACAGTTCGGGTCAAGAGCCGCCGGAATGCCCTTTGCTCCATCTTGTGTATTGTCCTTGCTACCTCTTGCGCGAGCGTGGGAGGCGGCGATGCCGTGGAAACCTCCTCGCCGTTCTCCGCCCTGGAATCCCGGTGGTCATCGGCGGTCGAGGAGCTTGGACTACCGGGCTTCTCTGTTGCCGTTGTGCAACGCGACCACGTCATCTACTCCAAAGGTTTCGGGCTCCGGTCGTTGTCGCCGAAGGAACCGTTTACGTCCGGCACGCCGGTCTACATTGCCTCGGTCACGAAGACCTTTGTCGCGCTCGCGATCGTGCAACTCGCCGAGCAGGGCAAGCTCGACCTCGATGCGCCGGTGAAAACCTACCTTCCTCGCCTTCAACTTGCCGACGCCGGCCTGTCCGAACGCCTGACGATTCGCGATCTGTTGTGCCATCGCTATGGCATCTCGAACTGGCCCATCACGTTCGCGGAGGCCTATTCGGGACTCATTACCGATGATCTCTATTACCGCGAATTGCCGGACTCGGATGTAAAAGGCTCGTGGGATTACAGCAATCTGCACTTTACGCTGCTGGGCCGCGTGATCCAGGCGGTCTCGGGTGAGTCTTGGCAGGAATACCTGCGGGATCACATCCTGGCGCCCGCGGGAATGCCGCACACGACCGGATACGCCAGCGTGCTCTACGGTTTCGACCATACGGCGCAGCCGATGGTGCTGGAGCGCGGTGAGTGGCGCGTCTCGCCTCTGCGCAAGACCGATGCGACCATGCATGCCGCAGGGGGAATGGGCTCTTCCGCGGATGATCTCGCGCGCTGGATCAGACTGCATCTCAATGACGGTGAGATCGATGGCGCCAGTATCGTGAGCCGCGATTCGATTGCAGCGATGCTGAATCCCGAGGTGGAACCCGGCACGCGGTTTTTCCGGTTTGACCGGCCGCTCATGGGCCTTGGCTGGTATCTCGGTGAGTACGAGGGAGAGCGGTTGGTTCACCACTTCGGAAGTTACGTTGGCGCGCACGCGCACGTGTCGTTCATGCCGGAGCACGGCATCGGGGTTGCGGTCGTAGCCAACTCCGACGACAAGCCGTCCATGTTGGTCCACTTGGTGGCATGTGACGTCTACGACGCCCTCCTTGACCTTCCGGGGACCGATGGGCTGCCGTCCTTCATTCAGGAAACCAAATTGGAGTTGAAGCGGGACGCTGCGGAATCGCCGGACTCAGTTGCGTCAAAATCGCTGCAATTGGCGCTTCCGGTGGGCGCGTACACGGGGACGTACCGGAGCGACCGATGGGGAGAACTCGTCGTGCGAGAAGATGGAAACGGACTGTCCGCATCGATCGGCGCATTGCCCATTGAAGTGCGCGCTGCCGACGGCAACCTCATGTCGATTGAATCGCCGCTGGGAGATGCGTCGCTGAAGTTCGTGGTTACTGACGGCGAGGCAGTAACCGCCGTGCAAGTCTTGTCATCCCGCGGCGTGGAGATGGAGTTCGCCCGCTAGCGCCAGCACGGAGTTAATCCATGCGTACCGGTTTCTTTTCGATCGCATCGCCGTGGCGTTCCAGCACCGTAACGGACTTGACCCCATTTTGCAGCAGATACTCGCGCGCTTCTGGAATCCCTGCGCCGACCGTATCGGGACCGTGACTATCGTCCCCGAAACAGAAGGGCACGCCCACTTCAGTCGCGCGCCGCACGAGCCAGGGCGCGGGATAGGGCGAGTCAAGCCCTTTGCGCCAACCGGCGGTGTTCAGGTCCAGTATGCTACCGTGCTCGCGCGCGGCTTCCAATGGCGCTTCCGCGGCATCCCGTATGGCGGGCGTGTCGACCGCCCCGTACAAGTGCCCGTTCTTGCGGACCAGGTCGAGATGCCCCACCACCTCCGGCTTCAATGCCCGGATCATTTCCGCCACGCGCTCGTAATACTGAATCGCCAATGCCTCGAGGCCGCCGCAGGATTCCATGGCCCGCTCGAATTCCTTCGGTGGACCGTCAATGCTCGTGTCGTTGAGGTAATGGACGGAGCCGACCATGAAGTCGAAATGAAAGCGCTGCCGGTAGGTGGTCATGAGTTCGACGTAGCTGTTGTGCGGGACGACTTCGATCTCGAACCCGCGCAAGACGGTCAATCGGTCCGCGTATTCTTCGGCGACCTGGAAGATCGTTTCGCCGTAGCGCTCGAAATCCGCAACGATCTTTTCGACCGTCCAGCCCAGTTCGATTTCGTTTTCGTACAGATACTGCTCGCCCATGCGCGGCACGTGCTCGCTCACGCCGTAGGTCTTGAATCCGCTCGCTATCGCCGCGTCCAACACCTCGCGCAAGGAGCCCGTCGCGTGATCGCAGAACTCACCCGAGTGTCCGCCGTGCAAAGAAACCTTCCATGGAGTCGCAGTCATACTTCTTCCTTCAGCGTGTGAATTCGTGCGGGGGAACAAACGATCGAGGACTCAATTATGACGCAGCGGCCTTGCCTTCGTCCACTTTGAGCAGCAGCAGACCGCCGGCAACGAATAGCACGATAAGACTGAACACCCCCGCGCGGCTGTCCCCGAAGATCAATCCGAAGGTGCCCACCATGACGGGCCCGAGAATGGCTGCGAACTTGCCGAAGATATCGTAGAACCCGAAGAACTGGGCCGACCTCTCTTTGGGGACCAACTTGCCATAGAACGATCGGCTCAGCGATTGGATTCCGCCTTGCGCGGTGCCTACCAAGGTCGCCAGCGCCCAGAAGTGCCAGCTTGCGGCGATGTTGTAGGCGAGTACGGTGACGATGAAGTACGTGCCGATACCGAAGAGGATCATGCGTTTCGCCGTGAAACGCGCCGCGAGTTTTCCGTAGAGAATGGCAAAGGGAAACGCGACGATTTGTGTGTACAGCAAGATGAGCATCAATTGCGTGGTGTCGATGCCCACGTCAATTCCGAACGCGATGGCCATTTTATAAATCGTGTGGACACCGTCGATATAAAGAAAGAACGCGAGAAGAAACAGGAAGAGTTGCTTGTATTGGGGAATATCGCGAATGGTCTGGGCCAGCCTGCCCAAGCTCTCGCGAACCGGATGTTCGGATGTCGGCACGTGGTATTTCTGTTCCACGTTGCGCAGCATGGGAATCGACAGAATAAACCACCACACGGCCGTAATGATGAACGCCGTCCGCGTCGCGGGTACGGGCGAAGCGAAGCCAAAGGTTTCGTACTTGCTGATGAGGACCATGCACACGATGTACGGAATCGTGCTGGCCACGTAGCCCCAGGCAAAACCCAGCGACGATATCCAATCCATTCGGTCGCGCTCGGCCACGTCAACCAGGAAGGAATCGTAGAACACCACCGCGCCATAGAAACCAATAGTGGAGAATCCGTAGATGACCAGGCACAACTCCCAACCACCTTCCGAGACGAACGACAGCGCGGCCGTCGAGCACACCCCGCCGATGAGGAAGAGCGTAAACAGCCGCTTCTTCACGCCCTTATGGTCCGCAAAGGCCCCCAGGAGCGGCGCCATGATCGCCACGATGATCGCCGCCGCCGTATTGCCCAAGCCCCACCAAAATGTCGATTGCTCGTCCGTCATCTCCGATGCGGCATAGGTCTTGAAGAAGATTGGCAGGATTGTCGTGGTAATGATCAAAGTCTGCGCACTGTTCGCGCAGTCGTAGAGTATCCAGCTTCGTTCCGATTTCGTCACCTTGATTCCTCCCAAGCTTCCCCATGATCTTGGCCCCATGGATAATCAGAATCAAGGACAGTTTAGCTGGAATTCGCGCGATCCGCTGTATACAGTGACGCGAGGCAAGTGGAATGAATCTGGGAGGGTTCGATGGAACGCGCTATCCGCTGGGGAATCCTGGGGACGGGAAACATTGCGCGGCAGTTTGCCCGCGGATTGAGCGTGTTGCCGGACGCGCAACTGGTTGCCGTCGGTTCACGCGCGACCGCGACGGCGGAGGCCTTCGGCAAGGAATTGGGCGTTTCCCATTGCCACGGGTCCTACGAAGCGCTGGTTCAGGATGCCGATGTCGACGTCGTCTACGTCTCGACTCCGCACCAGATGCATCGTCCAAACACCCTGCTATGCCTCGAAGCCGGCAAGCCGGTGCTGTGCGAGAAGCCT
>JAHDWY010000739.1:0-2173 GCA_023384315.1 Candidatus Hydrogenedentota bacterium
AATAATCCGGAGAGCTTCCCTGATGCTTGGTCCAGCCAACTCCCCCTTCGAAGGGGGATCAAGGGGGATGTTCTTTCGCATGGTAGATAGGTACCCATGCATATCTTGAATGGTGCCAGGGAAGAAACTGAATCCCTACTTCCCGCAATTCACCCGGGCAGCATGCCGATGGCCTTGATCCAGGCGATGCACAGGTCCGGCCAGGCGGCCATGGGCAGCACCGGTTCCTTCGTGCCGAGGCCGAGACCGTGTTTGCCCTGCATGAAGATGTGCAGTTCCGCGGGGACACCGTGTTCGATCAGCGCGGCATAGAGTTGCACGCTGTTCAGTGCGGATACCGCCTGGTCTTCAGACGTATGGAGGAGAAACATGGGCGGCGTATCGCTGGTGACCTGGAGTTCCAGCGACATCCGTTCCACCAACGCGGGGTCCGGGTTCTCGCCGAGCAAATTCTGGCGCGACCCCGCGTGCGCCACGGGATCTTTCATCGAAATCACGGGATAACACGGCACCGCGAAATCCGGGCGCGCCGAAACCCGATCGATGGGATCTTCCGCGCCGGGGTTTGGCCCGCCATGCAGAATCGCGGCCGTCGCCGTCAAATGACCGCCCGCCGAAAACCCGAGGATACCGATGCGCCCCGGATCGATCTTCCAATCCTCCGCGCGTGCGCGCACCGTGCGGACCGCACGCATCGCGTCCATAGACGGAATCGGATGGCGGTACGGCGCGCGCCGGTAATGCAGAATGAAGGCCGTGATGCCATGGCCATTCAGCCACTCCGCGATTTGGTAGCCCTCGTGGTCCATGGCGAGGTTCGCATACCCGCCGCCGGGACATACCACGATAGCGGTCCCCGTCGCGGACTTTTCCGGCGCGGGACAATACAGCATGAACGGAATGTCGTCGTTCGTCGTACCCATGACGCCCGGCGGGTCGCCTTCCCACAAGAGAACGCGCTCATACTCCGGATGCCCCGAGTCCTGCGCCCAAGCGCCAAAGATGGAATACATACACACGACCCCCACCAGGATTCGCTGGATGCGATTGCGCTGCTTCATGACTCTCGCTTTCATACTTGGTTTCGAGACGGCCGAACTACTCTGGACGGTTTTCGATGAGTCTAGAAGTTCGGTTGAGAAATCTCCAGTGAACTGCAAGGCACGTGCGATTGCTACTCCTCCAAGTGAAAGGTCCCCGTCTGGCCGCTTGCGAAGAGGTTGACCAGACGCATGGCCGCGACGCCGTCGTCGATGGTGACGCTGGGGGCCCGATTCTCAAGGCAGGCGTTGGCGAATTCGATGAGTTCGCCGGCGTAGCCCTGTAGGTAGAGCGTGTTCTGGTCCGGGTTCGGAATGGCGAAGTCGGGCCGGAGCAGTTGTACGTCGTGGAGATCGGAGTGAAAAAGCCGCGTGGGGCTGACACGCCGGTGGTATTCCAGTTCGATGACGTTGCGCACGAGCACGAGTTCGCCTTCGCCGACGAGCTCCACGCTCTCCTTCACGCGCGGTTCCTGGCTGCTGGTGTTCAGGGAAACCATCGCGCCGCTCTTCGCCACAGCCGTGCAGGCGTAGGAATGCTGGCCGCCGATCTCCAGGTGCTCGACGGTGATGCGCGCGAGGTCGCCCGCGAAGAAACGAATCAGATCGAATGCATGAACCGACATGTACGTGAGCATCCACGAAAGGTCGGGCACATTCCAGTGGGCGTATTTCACCGTGAGATGCGTCAGCCGTCCAAACACGCGCGACCGGGAGATCTCGTGGGCCTGTTGATAGCGCGACGCGAAGCGCTTCATGAAACCCACCATACAGTGGCGGCTATTGCGCCGCGCGGCCTCTTGGATCGCCAGCGCGCCAGCCAAATCCGTCGCCGGGGGTTTTTCGACCAGCACGTGCAGTCCGCGGTCGAGCGCCTTCACCGCCGCGTCCTGGTGCAACTCCGGCGGACCGCACACGATGAGCGCGTCCAACGGCGGGCCCGCGAGCAGCGCGTCGACCGTGTCAAAGGCGGCTTCCGCGCCGAACCGGCGGCGCAATCGTTCGCGCCGCTCCGCGTCGAGGTCGCAAACGGCGACGAGTTCAATCGGGGCGAACTGCAACGCGGGATAGAGGTTCATGGCAGCGTGGGTGCCGCAACCGACAAACCCGATCCGTACTTCTCCAGGCATCTA
>JAHDWY010000739.1:2229-2517 GCA_023384315.1 Candidatus Hydrogenedentota bacterium
GATACACAACAAAACGTCCCGCCCTCGGGCGAGACAGGGAAATGCGAATCGATGCGCGTCCCGCAGGACGTTACGTATCGAAATCGGTGTCTTCCGGTTCCTCGTCGGGTTCCTCGCCGGTACCGAGGATGGACATGTCCTGAGAGGCCAAATCCATCACGGTCTGAGTCGCGAAGATGGGCGATTCCGTGCGGCAGGCGATGGCGATTCCGTCGCTGGGACGCGAATCCACGCGGAGAATCTGGTCGGTCTGGCCCGATGTCCCGCGTTGTTCGATATTCAGGTGGG
>JAHDWY010000740.1 GCA_023384315.1 Candidatus Hydrogenedentota bacterium
GGCGCCGCCTTTGACCTCCCAGTCGTCGAGATCCTTTCCGTTAAACAAGGGAACCCATTCGTCGTCCGCATGAATGGCCGGAGCAAATGCGAATCCCAGTACGAAAACCAAGCCCAAGGCGGTTGCGCTTCTCATGATACATCTCCCTACGGTTGAAACTGCGGAGACTACTATACGAATCCCGGCCCGATCATCTCCACTCCGTGCCCAATGGGACGTATTTTGTGGTGCAGGCTTCCAGCCAGCGAACGGAAGCAGGCGGGAAGCCTGCACCACAAGTCCGGACTTCACTGAGCATCCGCGTATTCATTCCAACGTCCCAGCCGAATCTGGTATCCTCGGGCCACGACTTCGGCGCGACCTTCTCGGGAGTTTCCATGGCGAAGACCAAGACGACCTACGTATGCCAGAGCTGCGGCGCCGTGTCCGTCCGTTGGGCGGGACGCTGCGAGACCTGCGGCGAGTGGAACTCCATCGTCGAAGAACAGGTTATCGAGACGGGCACCCACGTGCGGCCCGCCATCAAGGATGGCGCCGAGCCCATCGCCATCACAGATCGATCACAGCCCCCCGCGGAACGCATACCGACGGGTATCATCGAATGCGACCGCGTGCTTGGCGGCGGGATTGTGCCGGGATCCTTGACGCTCATTGGCGGCGATCCGGGGATCGGCAAATCGACGCTCATGCTCCAGGTTTCCCACACCGTTGCCGAACGGGTCGGCCCGGTGCTGTACGTGTCCGGTGAAGAGTCCTTCGATCAGACCCGCATGCGGGCGGGACGGCTGGGCACACTCAGCGATAGTCTCATGATCTTCACCGAGACCTCCGTCGACGCGGTCCGCAAGGAAATCAAGAAGGGCGGGTTTTCCGCGGTCGTAGTCGACTCGATCCAATCCATGTATACGCCGGACCTCGCCGCGGTGCCGGGCAGCATCGGGCAGGTGCGCGACTGTTCCAACGAGTTTCTCCGTATCGCCAAGGGTCAGAACGTGCCGGTCTTTCTCGTAGGTCACGTGACCAAGGAAGGGTCCATCGCGGGACCACGTTTACTTGAGCATCTCGTTGATACGGTGCTGTACTTCGAGGGCGAGGGGAAACAGGCGCTCCGCATATTGCGATCCGTGAAGAACCGGTTCGGGTCTACCAACGAGATCGGCGTCTTCGAAATGACCGAGGCGGGTTTGCAGGAAGTGCCGAACCCCAGCGCCCTGTTCTTGAACGAACGGCCGCGGGGCGTGAGCGGCTCGGTGGTCATTCCCAGTATCGAAGGCACGCGGCCCCTGCTGGTCGAGGTGCAAGCCCTGGTCGGCGACACACCGCTGGCCTCCCCGCGCCGAACCGTCGCCGGCGTCAACCCGAATCGTGTGGCGTTGATTCTCGCCGTGCTGGAGAAGCGGGCAGGCGTCCACATCTCCGACAAAGAGGTCTACGTGAACGTCGCCGGGGGCGTGCGGCTGGAGGAACCGGCCATCGATCTCGCGGTCGCCGTCGCGCTCGCATCGAGCCTACTGGAGGCGCCTGTCCCGTCGGATATTGCAGTATTCGGTGAGATTGGCCTGGCCGGGGAAGTGCGGGCGGTGGACATGGCGCGGAGCCGGGTCGCGGAAGCCTCGAAGTTTGGGTTCATAAAGTGTATCCTACCCAAGAGTTGTGCGGCCGACGTGCGTGACGTGCCGGTGGAGATCGTCCCCGTAACCGGGGTTTCTTCCGCGATAGACGTCGCGCTGGATCGCAGGTAGGCGCAATAGACACATTCAGATTCTCATCGGGTTTGACGGGATTGGCAGGAAATGGCGAAGAAGAAAAAGAAGTCAGGAAAAGCAGCACTACGAGATGCGTTAACCTTGGTGTCGCCCGGGACCCAGCTCCGGGAGGCCATTTCGGCGATCCTGCAGAGCGGGAACGGCGCCCTGATATGCATCGGGGACCCGAAACGTCTTGCCGATCTCTCGGAAGCGGGGGTCGCGATCAACGCGGAGTATACGCCACAGCTTCTCTACGAACTCGCAAAAATGGATGGGGCGATAATACTGAACGAAGACGCAAGCACCATCGCTTACGCCAACCGTTTCCTGAAACCGGACAGTTCAATTTCGACGGACGAAACCGGCACCCGTCATCGCGCCGCCGAGCGCATTGCAAGGCAATCCGGTGCGATTGTGGTTGCCGTGTCGGAGCGGCGATCGAGCGTCACCTTGTATGTGCAGGACGTGAAGCACGTCCTTGACACCATACCTACCCTGTTGAACAAGGCCATGCAGGCCATCAACACGCTGGAGAAATACATCCACGTGCTGGACCAGGCGACGACTGACTTGAGCACGCGCGAGTTTGAAGACGTGGTTACCATCTTCGACGTGTGCAAGGCGATTCAGCGTTGCGAAATGGTCGTACGAATCGCCAAGGAAATCGAACCGTATATCCTCGAATTGGGAACCGAAGGCCGGCTCATCGCGATGCAGTTGAAGGAACTGGTGATCCCCATCGAGCAAGCGGAACTGGTC
>JAHDWY010000741.1 GCA_023384315.1 Candidatus Hydrogenedentota bacterium
GAATCTTGTCTGGAGCGCCGCCGACTTCGAGAATTTCTTGCAACCGCGACCGGACCTCCGCCCCGTCATGGAGCACGAATTGGAAGCGGTCGTGAACAAGCTCGCCGAAGCACGCTGGCCGTGGCGCATTCACGCGACCTACGACGAGTCGATCGGACGCTTTCTCGACATCTTCGAGGGCGTCCACCGCAACAACCCGATCGACAAGCTCCGCTGGTTCATCGACCATGCCGAGACGATCTCCGAGCGGAACATGGAACGCATCCAGGCATTGGGCGGCGGCATCGCCACCCAGCACCGCATGGCGTACCAAGGCGAATACTACATCCGCCGCTACGGCGTCGAATCGGCCAAGCGCAGACCGCCACTCAGACGGATGTTGTCGATGGGACTGCCGGTTGGAGCCGGAACCGACGGCACGCGCGTCGCGAGCTACCATCCCTGGACCTGCCTGTGGTGGATGGTTACCTCCAAAACGGTCGGCGGCACCGTGCTGCACGACGAGGTCGACCGGCTGACCCGCGAGGAAGCTTTGCGGCTCTACACGCACGGCAGTGCGTGGTTCAGCCACGAAGACGGCAAGAAGGGGACGCTGGAACCGGGGCGTTTTGCCGATCTGGCCGTGCTGAGCGACGACTATTTCACTGTCGAGGACGACGCCATCCGAGGACTCGAAAGCGTCCTGACGATGGTCGGTGGCCGAATTGTCCATGGAACGGGAGAGTACGTCAGTCTCGCACCATCCCTGCCGCCAGTCAGCCCCGACTGGTCACCCGTCGCTCGATTCGGTGGATACGACAATTCACAACCCGCCCCACCGATCCATGACCACACACCAGTCATGTCCGCCGACGGCCGTGTCTGGGAAACCGGCTGCGGTTGTGGAATCTGAGCCGGGCGTTCTTGACCTCCCAGCGTGCCAACGGAACTGGCACCGGGATTTGAACTCGATAATGGGGCAAGCAATCGGTTAACGATGTGGATGATCGAGAACGGCATCCCCGCCGAACCGCGTCTTCAACGACACCGTCCGGAAGTCGTAATCAAAGTATTCCTCGGGGTGGCGTGACCCCGTTTCGCGCTCGATGCGTTCGAGAATCGGCGGCGTGAATCCCGGCACGCCGCCCACGTCCAGGGTAAACGGAGTCCATTCCGCTTGGCCGCTCCGTGTTAACCGTTCAAAATTCTCTCGATGCGTAATCCCCAAATCTCCCCCTCCTGGCCTGCGAAATCGGGCCTTTCCACAATTCAGGTTACACTGTTCCTTGGAATGAAAAGAAGCATCGCAACCGGTGCCCCGCCCAATTCCGAGGTTGCGCGCCAGGTTCGCAACAGCGCACACAAAGCGCCGGGATTGATAAGAGGGCGGGTTTTCCAACCCGCCACGCCAGCCGTTTCACGGCAGTGCGTTGGTGTGACTTGGAGATAGTTTGCGTGAGGTGCGGCGAAAGTTGAGAGGTCTGCCTCACAAATGCAATCGTATGCGGGGCGGGTAAGAAAACCCGCCCTCCTCGGAAGTCTGAGTTACAGGAGCCAGGGCTATTCTTATTTGCAATCGCTTGGACGCAGTTCTTCAGTTGCTATTGGATACCAGCAATTCTCAACCCTAACTGGACTAGTTTCAATGATCGTTTCGCGAAATAGACTAACACTCTTTCATGCTGCCATCTTGCTCGCCCTGCTATGCCTGATTCCAGCCGTAGATGCACAGGATTCCGGCAGTGTTGATTCCGTACACGTGGAGACGAACCCGGACACATGGGTCTGGTCGGCATCGTGGGGTGCGACTAATGTGGGGATCTCGGACGCATCTTCGCAGATTGACGTTAATGGCATCGCATACCCCTTGGGACCAATCGCTTCTCCTACGGAAGCCACAGTCCAGGATGAACTGGGGAGCGCAAAGGAGATTTCTGCATTGCTCGGCGCAGGCAATCTTCCTGTCGAAGTGACGTTCCGATTGCGACGTTACGACGAACAAGGTCTGGTGGCGATTCAGGGGGAGGTCGCCAACAACTCCGGCGCGCCGGTATCACTGGGCGATTTCACGCTCGTCGCGCCGAGTCGCGTCGCGTTGGGACAACCCGCGCGTGACGGCCGCGCCTACATCGAACGCAGCCCCGGCCATCCGACAATGGAAGCCTTCGTATCTACCAACGAAGACGGTACCGAAGCAGCGCTCGACGCCGACAGTAGTGGGATGGTCACGATCGGTTCTGCGGCCGGTCCCGCGTTCACCGCGGGATTCATAACCGCTCAGAATTGCCGACCCGTCGTCTACGTCCGCTATGCAGCGGACACGGACGAGACCTTTATTTCGTGCGTAGCTCGCTTCCATGGCCGCCAATTGGATGCCGGGGAACACGTCGACAGCGGCTGGCTCGTCCTTCGTAGCGACACCAATCCCTTGAACGCCCTGGAAACCTACGGCGATTTGCTCGCCCGCGCGCTCCCTCCGCGTACCACACCGGCTACAATCGGCTGGTGTTCCT
>JAHDWY010000742.1 GCA_023384315.1 Candidatus Hydrogenedentota bacterium
CGCGAGGAGACGCAGGAATCCGCCCTCCACCTTCCCGACCTGCATGCGGTGGTGTTCCATGTTTTCTTGCGTGACTCTCTTCAGATCGTGAAACAGATCGGCCGGATCAGTTGTGTGTTGCTCCGCATAGGCTTCGATATCTTCCGGTACGATGTGACTCATATGGACTCCTAAGGTCAGGGGATCGATTCAATCGGTGTCGTCTGTGAGCTTCCACAAGAATTTGCGGGGCTCGCCTTGTCCGCTCATGGGCACGGTGAAGGTGATGTCGTAGGTGTTGGTATCCGGCCTGTACTCCGTTTGCCACCAATCGTTCCCGGCGTGTGATGACTGATCCATAGGTAGACTCTCGCCATCTCTTTGTTCGACCAGCGTGAACGGTCCGCGCGATGCGGCGCCAACAATCGTAATGGGGACCATGCCGGTCCCACTGAACACCGTGAACTCGACGGATCGCCCGCCTTTCGCGGCCTGTACGATGACGGGGAATTGTTGAAGAACCTTGCCTTGCTGCGCGCATACCTTAACATTGTTTAGCGTAGCCTCCCGGTGGACGATATGCCAAGTATCCGGAGTGTGTCCAAGGAACTCTCGTAGCGGCTCGTTGGGGCCGTAGTAGTCGTCCGCGCGTTGGGGGAGGATCAACATTTCGATTTTCGCTTGGACCTGGTCGCCTGCTTGCAGGGCTGATATGCCAGGCGGAAGCGAAAGCTCAACGATGGCGCTGGACACGTTCCCGTCCTCTGTCCCAAACACCGAGAAGTGGGGTGTGTCGACCTGTTGGCCGCTGAGTACCGCCTTCCAGTCGCGTACAATCAATCCCCGGTTGGCCCAGGCGCCTTGATCGTCCTCCTTGACGTAAGGCGGCGGATTCTTCGTGGCGCCAGTCAAGGCAATCCAGGGCTGCGGACCCTTCAGCGGTACGCCGCGCTTGCTGTACGTCCACCCGCCGGTTTCAGGTTCCGACGCGTCCACATCGCCTTGGATATTGCCGGTGGTAATTCTGGAAAACAGGTTATGATTGTAGTGGTCCGCGCCCAACTGGAAGAAGGCGAGCCGCTCGATGTTCTCTACCGGCGCGACTACCTCGTAGCGAATGGTGTATACGGCGCGAACGTAGTCGTCGCTGCGCCAACTCTGCGTGCGGATGACCGATTGAATCGCTCCGTCTGGCGTCTGGCCCGCATACGTTACATCCGTCAGCACCGGGCCGTACCGCTCGTACAAGGTCTTCTGGCGCGACAGAAACTGACGCTCTCCGTCTTTGAACAGCACGAGAAAATCGCCTCCCCCGACGTTGTGCGTCCAAGTCCATTGCTTCTTCGGGTTTGGTCCCATGCCCCAGACCATGAGGGGGCGCATGTCGTCAATCATTCCACGGCCCAGATTCACGTCCGGGTCGTAGCAGATACTCTCGCCGAAGGACCCGATTGCCATCTGGTCCCATAACTGGTTGGTGCCCCAGCCTTCGAGCGAGAGTTGCGCGTGGGAGATGGAGAGCGCGTTACCCCAGTTTGCGTAGGCAAGATCGAACTCGATCGTCTGCTCCGCGCCCGGTTCGAGACTGAGCATCGTCAGGCCTGTGAACCAAGGCGGTCGCACATGCCAGTTCTTGGAGATTTGTACAGGTAGTCCCAGCGGGAAGCCGCGATCGTCCCGCAGAACGGGGCACATGCCGGTGATGCCGTAGGAGCCGCCCTCCTTGGCGAGGCAGAGCCGCATGGTGCGCGTAGAATCGCTTTGGTTAGTCAAGGCGAGTCGCACGCGCTCCATCGTGTTGATGTCTGGGTTTTCGCCGAGCACGACGCGGTGCCACCCGATAACGGGATCGTATTCGACCGGCAATGGGCCGGTGTATGGCGCAATGCCTGTCGCTGCGAGTCCCGGCGATTCGGCAAAGGCACGCACCTGTTGCGCTTCGCGTACGCCTGCGGTTCGAACATCTTCAGAATCAGGCACGAGCGTGACGGCAACCGAGGAAGGGCCTGTTGCGCGAATCCGTGTCCAGTCATTCTCTTTATCCAACGTTTGAGCCGTCGGCAGCGGGTTGATAAACGCAAGCCCGTCGCCGTTTGCGCTTTCGTGTGTCACGACGTCGCCGTCTCCGGTTTCGTGCGTGTCCGTGTACAACGAGGCGGAACGATAGCGAAGCACCAGGTCGCCAATTGATATCTCTCCCTCGCCTGCAACGCGCAACGCCACGGATACGCGATCCGGCCAGGCGAAGATCTCCAGCCGGGCTTCTACGTCGTCGGGTGTGGACCCGTCTGCAGCGCGTAGCTCCAGGCTGCGAATCTCCAAATGCTGCAGAAAACGTCCCAGCCGCTGGATGACGACGGCGTCGGGTGTGGGAGCGCCGCGCGCGACGGTGTACGTCACACCGTCGATTATCACCGCCGACACCATGTCAAATTCCGGCAACGCCGTAAGCAGTTCGTTTCCCTGGCGCGCGGCTTCGTTTGCAGGAAGTGCGTCCTGGACGGGTCCT
>JAHDWY010000743.1 GCA_023384315.1 Candidatus Hydrogenedentota bacterium
GTGATCAAGATTGGCGATGCCGAACAAATCACGTTCGTGGTGCGAAACACGCCCATCGTCTACGACGTTGCCAATGCCAAACTCACCTGTGGCGATCGCGAAGCGCCCATTCCCGTAGAAGACGGCACCATTCGCTTGCGCGTCCTCGTCGACCGGACCTCCATCGAGATTTTCGGCAACGACGGCGCGGTGTACCTGCCCGTCGGAGTAATTCTCGATCCCGGCGGACGAAGCCTCGCACTTGACGCGGTTGGAACGGGCGCGTCGGTGGAATCCATGACCGTGTATGAACTGAAATCAGCATGGCCTGCGCCGACAGGCTCGGCGGAAACGCCGCGCATCGTGGGACCGGAAACGCATGTGATCCTTGCCGATGGCGAACGAGTCACCTCCTTGGGAAACGGTCACGTTAAAGTACAGGGCGATCTCGTGGTTCACTTCGACGGAAGAATCGCGCCGAATGAGAACACATCCGTCGAGTTGTTTTCACCCGACACCGATTCGATCCGCGGCACATTCGACAACGTGATCCTTCCTGAGGACTGGTTGTGCGACGTCGACTATGTCACCTCGCCGCCCAATGTGGTTTTGAGCAATTTCCGGCCCACGCGCGCGCCTGCCTTCCCTGGCGCAGAAGGCTTCGGGAAATACACCATCGGCGGTCGCGGCGGAAAAGTCATTGAGGTGACCAACCTCAATGACGCCGGTCCCGGCAGCCTGCGGGCCGCATGCGAAGCGGAAGGCCCGCGCACCGTGGTCTTCCGAGTCTCGGGTACGATTCCACTGGAATCCGAACTCGAGATCGAGAATCCTTACATCACCTTCGCCGGGCAGAGCGCCCCCGGCGACGGAATCTGCATTAAGAACTACCAGGTCAAGTTTAAGACGGATCACGTCATCATGCGCTACCTACGCTTCCGCCCCGGCGATGAAGCGGGAGTAGAGCAGGACGCGTTCAGCGGGGAAGGGGATCACATCATCATCGATCACTGTTCCGTCAGTTGGGGAGTGGACGAAACGCTGTCCATCAATAAAGCATCAAACCTCACCGTGCAATGGTGCATGGTCACGGAAAGCCTGACCAACTCTATTCACAGGAAGGGCGCTCACGGTTATGGGGGGCTATGGGGTGGTCCCGGCGGTTCGTTTCACCACAACATCCTCGCCCACCACACCAGCCGCAACCCGCGCGCGTCGGGCAATCGCGATTCTGGATTGCTCGACTTCCGCAACAACGTGATCTACAATTGGGGATTCAACAGCGCCTACGGCGGCGAACTCTGGCCGCGCAACTGGATCAACAATTACTACAAGAGCGGCCCCGCCACTTCTGACGGCGTCCGCGACCGCATCTTTCTTCAAAAGCATCCGCGCGGCAAGATGTATGCCGATGGAAACCTAGTATATGGCTTTCCCGAAATCTCAGCCGACAACTGGGCCGGCGGAATCGATTTCGCGGACGACGGTGAAGCCAGCGAGGAAACGCTGCGCGTTTACGAACCCTACACGGTCGCCCCCGTGACGACGCAATCCGCGGCGGATGCATTCGAACTGATACTTGACCAGGCGGGCGCGTCACTCCGTCGCGACGCCGTAGACTCCCGCATTGTCGAGGAGATCCGCACCGGTACGGCGCGCTTCGGCGAAACCTACAAGGGTGGGGGAAAGGGGATCATCGATTCCCAATCCGCCGTCGGTGGCTGGCCGGAACTCCGTTCGGAACCCGCGCCCGCCGATACCGACCACGACGGCATGCCGGATTCATGGGAATCGGCGAACAGCCTCGACCCCACCAATCCGAACGACGGCCCATCGGATCGCAACAACGACGGCTACACGAATCTTGAAGATTACCTGAACAGCCTGATTCTGTGATCACGCAGATCAGTTCGAACAATTCGTGTTCGTCCGTGTGTGTCCGTGCGCCATCCCGGCAATCTACTCCCGGGGCGACATACCAGGCTCCATCATCAGCGCCGGCTCAAACTTTTCCGCAATCGTCTCCCATGAGACCAGTTTGAAATTCTGATTGCCCGTATCGTTCTCGTCGTCCTGAGCAACAAAAAGGCCCTGCGGAAACGCGTGGCCCACGCCGCACGACGTCACATCAATCCCGTCCGTTCCGGAGACCGCGTCGATCCCTTCTTGCGCTTCAATCTTGAACGAACCCACGTACTCGTTATCGCCTTCACGGCGATATATCACAAACGTATCGTTACCCTGCGAAGACACGAGCAGATATCCTGTGTCCTCATGGCCATGGTACATAGCAATGCCCTCGACATCCGCCGTCAATCGTCCACCCGCTACATCATCAACAAGCGTTCTCGCCCCCGGATCGTCACCCGGTTCCGCGCCATAGCGCCAGACGCCGACCGCTTCCTCGCCAATGTACACGACGCCGCGTGCATCGTCGGCGACACAGCCTTCGGTCTGCGAACCCACGTCGAAAGAGCGCACCCGCGTGCCCTCAACCTTCCCGTCGG
>JAHDWY010000007.1:0-8538 GCA_023384315.1 Candidatus Hydrogenedentota bacterium
AGAGGGTGTTGTCGAGCCAGGCGGCGACGGGAGGCGAGAGACGTCCGGCGTGGCCGAGGCTCATGGTCACGGAGAAGACGAGCAGGTACGCGATGGCGATGACGATGCTGATGCCGAAACTGATGCCGAGTCCGCCGCGGCGGACGCGCATGGCGAAGGGTATGGCGAGCCAGATCATGACGAAGCTAAGCGCGGGCTGCGAGAACTTTGCGTGGTAGTCGACCCACAGCGAACTTGCCGGGATCGCGCGTTTCTCGGCGCTCAGGATCTCGCTCATGAGTTCGCCGGAGGTCTTGGTCTCCATGGGCTGTTCGAGGGCGAAAAGCTCGTCGGGCGATTCGCTGAACGGCGCCGGTTCCTGACGGATGCGCCGGCCCTTGGCCTCGCGATCGCCGGAGATGGTGTACCAACGTCCGTCCTCGAGGAACCATTGGTTCAGGGTCTCGTCCCAATAGATGCGGCGGGCCTCCACCTGCTCGAAGACGTCGCCCTCATCGGCGTGCAACAGGACCCCCTCACCGGTGAGGGCGATGCGGTTAAACTTGTCGATGTGGCAAGTCCATTTCTCGCTGAGGCTCGCCCAACTGACGCCTTTGCGCTGAAACTCGGGGCTTTGGGAGAAGTAGTTCTCGTCGATTCGGTTCGCTTCTCGGGCGGCGATGGCGCCGACAGATTCGTTGAACGCGAAGAGGGCGACCGCAAAAGCGAGGCAAACTGCAAGGGGCATGAACACGAGCCGCCGCAGACTGATCCCGCCCGCGAGGACTGCCGTGATCTCGTTGTTCTGCGCGGCGTCGCCGAGGACCAAGAGCCCCGTGATGAGGACGGCGAAGGGCGCGATGCGATAGAGGATCTGCGGAATGAAGGCGATGTAATACCGTACGACCACATCGTAGGGCACGTTGTATTTCAGAATGTCGATCTCGCGGTGCGTCAACAGGTCAATGAGCACATAGATCGCGACGAGCGCGAACACGGCACGGAGCAGGGTCCACGTCATGCGCCAGAACAGATAGCGGTCCAGCGTCTTCATACGCGGTCCACCCGCCAGATGGCGACCATGCCCAACGCCATGAGCAGCAAGCTCGGCGCGAGCGCCCGCAGGATTGCTCCGTTAATGGTCACCAACTCCGAAGGCTCGAGCAGTGCGCGGGCCATATAGAAGATGAAGATAATGCCGACGCCGAGGGCAAAGCTGAAGGACTTGCCCGCGCGGGGAGACCGGACGGCGAGCGGGGCGGCGAGAAAGCTCACCGCGAGACACGCCAGAGGCAGTGTGATGCGATCGGCGATTTCCTCGCGGGTCTTGCGGAGGTCTTCGACGCTGGACTTCGTGGGCAGGGCATCCGCCTGTTGCTTAGCGTCCCTTTCGTAGGCGAGTAACTCCTCCAGCGATAGCGTTCGGCGTTGGCTAGGCGCTTGCCGCAGAAAAGTGGTGGGCACCGAGATAGTCCATTTCGGAAACACGAGGGGCGCCACGGTCTCGTCCTTTTGCGGGCGGATGATGCGACCGTCAAGAAGATCCAGCCGCGCGCCATCGGGACTATCCACAAACTGGGCGGATTTTGCGTAGAAGACCCATTCGCCGTCGCTGCGCGTGTCGCGGATCACGACGTCATTGAGGGTTTTGGTTTCGGCGTCTCGGGATCCGAAGTACACGCGCCAGTCGCCTACTTCCTGGACTGAGCCAGGCGGCAGGACTTCGAGGGTGATGCGCTGGGGAAGTTCGACGAAGATGATATGACTGGCCTTCTCCGCGGCCCAGGGCTGCACGCGGTCCATCAGAAAAAACGATAGCCCGCTGAGCACGAGGCCGACGCCAATCACCGGGGCAATCGCGCGCTTCAATGGAATTCCGGCGGCCTTCATGGCGGTGATTTCGTTGTTCTCGGCAAGCCGGCCGAAAGCGAGCAGGATCCCCATCATGTAGGTGATGGGGATGATGTACGCGGCGAGGGTCGGGGAAAAGTAAAAGACCAGCCGGGCCACGTCCCATCCCGTGATAAACTCCAGCGGCAAGACAAGGCGGCGTTCGCGTAGTTCATTGGCTACGCCCACGAAGCCAATGATAAGGATGGCCATGGCCGCGGGCACCGCGATTTCCCAGAGGGTGTAGCGCGTCAGGAGCCCGAAGAAGGGCCCGAACCGCCGCTCCCGTGCCGGGGCCGCCAACCGTTTGCCGAGAATTCCGTCCAAGAGTGCTCCAATTCGCAAATGCCGGGTAGGTTCGCAAGAGGGGGATTATAGCGAACGTGCGTTGCGCCAGCCAAGGCAGTGCTGGCGAGGGGTCAACACAACGGCGCCCCGGTGGCGTGAACCACCGGGGCGCTCTACGGGAATCAAATCAATGGCGCGTTACGCGTTCTCGTCAAACAACAGACCTTGAATCTGGCGAATCTTGGACGCGATGCGCAGCAGATCGTCGGGAGGTATCTGCTTAATCACCTCGTCCGCGTCGTTCACGATTTGCACAATAATACGCTTGCTCTCGTTATCGATCCGCAGTCGCGTACCGGTTCCTTCGGTCAATTGAACTCGTTCAACTTCGCGCGCCTCTACTTTCGCCGGCTTTGGACTTTCGGGCGCCTGTTGCGCCGCTTCTTTTGGCGCTGACGCGGGAACGCCTCCAGAAGGAGTCCGAGCCAACGACGGATCGTTCAGAGCGCGCAGCTCTGATCCCGTCACGCTTCGTACTCCCATCGGTCGTCTCCCTGGGCGGTCGGGACCCGCAGGTTACTCGCCGGGATCCGTACCCGATCTCCGGCCAATCCCGCGGACATCCCTACCCGCGGTTCCTGCGTACCTACCGCAATAACGTCAATGCCGTTTGCGGCAACACATTCGGCTGCGCCAACCCCCTACTACCCGCGGCTTCCAGGATTTGGTTTCGGGTAAACCCGCAGGTCTCACGGGCGATATCCGCATCACGGATGGCGCTTTCCGACGCGGCCGAATTCTCCTCCTGGATCGCCAGGGTATTGATGGTGAACTCGAGTCGATTCTGGAATGCGCCCAAGTCGCTGCGCAAGGATGTCACGCTGCGAATGGCCCGGTCCACGGTGCTCAGTGCCGCCACGGCGGACGCCGCGTTCGACACACGCACGGCGCTGACGCCGAGGTCGCGGGTCGAGGCCCCCTGCACGACAATGCGCAGGGTTTGTCCCTGTTGCGAGCCCGCCTGCAGCGTCACCGTCTGCGAACCGCTCAGCACGCGAATTCCGTTGAACTCGGTGTCGAAGGCGATATCGTCGATCTGGTCGAGCAACTGCAAGACTTCGTTGTTCAACGCCGCCTGGTTTTCCGTGCTTTGCGTTCCGTTCGCGGCCTGGACCGCCAGTTCGCGCACGCGCTGCAGGATATTCGTGGTTTCGCTCAGCGCGCCTTCGGCGGTCTGCACGAGGCTGACGCCATCCTGCGCATTACGCTGCGCAACCTGGGTGCCGCGCACCACCGAGCGGAATCCCTCGGCAATCGCCAAACCGGCGGCATCGTCGGCCGCCCGGTTGATGCGCAGCCCGCTTGCCAACCGTTCCAGACTGACGTTCAACGCATCCGTTGAACGATTCAGAATACGTCCCGCGTTCAGCGCGGCAAGATTCGTATTGATTCTAAGTCCCATAGTTTTACCCTCCTTGAGTGGCATGTCGGGGCATCCCTACCCCAACTGCGTGTACAACTGCCTGGTTACTCGCCACGGCGCACGTGCCGGCGGCGGTACCGTGTCCCGGTGTCGATCACCTCCCTTCCGGACGGAGTTCACCTGTTGGCCGGGGCCCACGCCCCGGCCAGTGGTGAAGCTCGAATTACCCCATCACCCCGGCGGTTTAGCCGCCGAGAAGCTGTAACGCGGTCTGAGGAATCAGATTGGATTGGGCGAGCACGGACGTCCCCGCACTGACCAGAATCTGGTTTCGTGTGAACGTAATGGTCTCGCGGGCGATGTCTGCGTCGCGGATCGCGCTTTCGGACGCCGCCGAGTTCTCTTCCTGAATCGCCAGGGTGTTGATGGTGAACTCGAGGCGGTTCTGGAAGGCGCCGAGGTCGCTGCGCAACGAGGTCACGCTGCGAATCGCGCGGTCCACGGTGCTCAGGGCCGCCACGGCGGATGCCGCGTTCGACACCCTCACCGCGCTGATGCCCAGGTCGCGGGTTGACGCGCCCTGCACGACGATCCGCAGGGTCTGTCCCTGCTGCGCGCCCGCCTGCAAGGTCACCGTCTGCGAACCGCTCAACACCCGGAGCCCGTTGAACTCGGTGTCGAAGGCGATATCGTCGATCTGGTCGAGGAGCTGCAGGACTTCGTTGTTGAGCGCCGCCTGGTTTTCCGTGCTCTGCGTACCGTTGGCCGCCTGGACCGCCAGTTCGCGAATACGCTGCAGAATGTTGGTCGTTTCGCTCAGCGCGCCTTCGGCGGTCTGCACAAGGCTGACGCCGTCTTGTGCGTTACGCTGGGCGACCTGCGTGCCGCGCACGACCGACTGGAAGCCTTCCGCAATTGCCAGTCCCGCCGCGTCATCCGCTGCCCGGTTGATGCGAAGCCCGCTGGCGAGGCGCTCCAGACTCGTGTTCAACTGGGATGTCGAACGGGCGAGAATGCGAGCCGAGTTCAGTGCAGCCGTATTGGTGTTGATCCTGAGACCCATAGTTCTGTCCTCCGTGAGTGGTTAGCCGTGCGCATCCATGCGCACATCATCCCTGTGAAACCCGCCGTCCCTTTCGGCCGGTTCCTTTTGCGACGGTCTTTCCCTACAAGACTGCCGCAGTCCGAAGAGACTTCGTGCTTCGTACCCCGCGCACTTCCCTGTGTGCCCGTTCCGGGTCCGCTGCACTACGTCTCGTCATCCCTGTTTCGCGGTTGGTTAGCTGTTCTGCGCGGGTTCCCTTAACCCCGCAGGCGATTGGCGTGTGCGTTTCCCCCCGGCGCCGTCCTTGCTCACCGTCCCGGGTGTGCAAGGCGGTCGTTCCCGGCGGAGCCGCAGGCGCGTGTCCCTAACGTGCGCCGCGGTTGACCGATTCGGGCGAAGGTCTCCCCCAATCTTCCGCTGTGACCGCTTTTCAACTGTTTCCGCGCCGTCCGTGGCGCGGGCGATTGGCCGTCCCTGCCTTTCGCGGTGGCCGGTATCGACTGAGTCCATTCCGGCCTTTCTACGATTTTTATCGGCAACTTTAGTGGAAACTTTAGCGTTTTTTTGAAAGAAATTTTCGGGGTATTCAGGGGCAAGTAATTAATTTACAGAGCTAAGAAAAACCATAGAAGGTCTTGCTTGTCTATCTCGTAAGTCATTTATTATAAATGAATTAATGCAAGTCGCGTTTTCGTGATTGCCTTGGAATTTCGAATCAATTTTTGTCAACTAATAACTAGGCGGCCAAAGATTTTTTCGGCAGATTCCAGAAATTTGCGGATTCGGTAGGTACTGCGGAACGGGCTGCGCGGTAGATCGCGCACACAAAACAACAGGAGCGCCTCGCTGCGGAGGCGCTCCATATTGGAACCAACTTTGATTCTCGCCGGGTTAACCGCCGCCGAGAAGCTGAAGGGCGGTCTGGGGGATCACGTTGGATTGGGCCAGTACCTGGGTTCCCGCGCTGACCAGGATTTGGTTTCTCGTGAAGGCGATCGTCTCGCGGGCCACATCGGCGTCGCGGAGGAAGCTGTCCGACGCGCTGGAATTCTCTTCCTGGATGGCGAGCGTCTGGATGGTGAACTCGAGCCGGTTCTGGAAGGCGCCGAAAGTGCTCCTGAGCGTCGTGACGCTTCGCAGCGCCCGGTCGATAGTGCTCAAGGCGGAAACTGCGGTCGCGACGCTGGAGATGTTGACGGTATTGACAGCAAGATCGTTGGTCTTCGCGCCGTTGACGGCGATGATAAGCGTTTGGCCGGCTTGGGCGCCCGCCTGAAGGGTAACGGTCTGTGCCGCACTGAGGACGCGCAGCCCGTTGAACTCCGTGTCCAGCGCGATGTCATCGATTTGCTGGAGGAGTTGTTGGACTTCCGCGTCAAGGGCGAGCCGGTTGGCGTCGCTCTGGGTTCCGTTGGCTGCCTGGACCGCCAGTTCGCGGATACGCTGCAGCATGCTGGTTGTCGTGTCCAACGCGCCTTCCGCGGTCTGAATCAGGCTGATGCCGTCTTGCGAGTTGCGCTGGGCCACCTGGGTGCCGCGAATGACCGTACGGAACGACTCCGAAATGGCGAGACCCGCCGCGTCATCTGCCGCGCGATTGATGCGCAAACCGCTGGCGAGGCGTTCAAGGCTTTTGTTGAGTTGTCCGGTAGAGCGACTGAGAATGCGGGCCGAGTTGAGCGCGGCTACGTTCGTGTTGATGCGTAGTCCCATGACTAATCTCCTCCGTGATGACTACCTACCTTTGCATCCGTGCATCGGTAGAAGCGGCCGCGCACTAGCGGGCTTCATGGAGGTGTATCGGCAGACGGGGGAGGAAACTTTAATCCGGTATAGTCGAGGATCGGCGAATCAGGTGGTATGGGTGTCGTCGTGTTGCTCGCATTCGCGCAATCGGTCCAACAGGAATAAGCGTTCCGTTTTCACTTCCGTCAGTTCGAGGGCGCGTCTGAAGTGGGACGCCGCGACGCCGTAGTTCTCCAGCCGCGACTCCAAATCGCCAAGTACCGCATAGAGCAGATGATAGGCATAGAGTTGTGACCGATTCGGAATGGACTCGACGGCTTCAATTCCCGCTCTCGGGCCGTGGACCTGCGCGATGGCCACGGCCCGATTGAGCGCCACCACGGGCGAGTCGTCCAGCTCGGCCAAACGGTCGTAGAGCGCCAGGATCTGCGCCCAATCGGTCGATTCGTAATCGCCGGCCGCGCAGTGACACGCCGCGATGCCCGCCTGCAGGTGGTACTCGCTCAACTCGTCGCCCGCCGCCGACCGCGCGAGATGCATCATGCCCCGCGCAATGAGCAGGGCATCCCAGCGCGTGCGGTCCTGGTCCTGAAGCCGAAGGACATGCCCGTTGGCATCCACCCGCGCCGGCAACCGGGCGGCGTTGAGGAGCATGAGCGCGAGGAGCGCGTGCGTGCGGGGCTGGTTGCCAACGGGATGTTCAGTCAACAGTGTTGCGAGGCGTATCGCCTCCCGGCACAAGTCTTCCCGAATGAGGTCGTCGCCCGTCGAGGCCTTGTACCCCTCATTGAACAAGAGGTAGATGGTCTGCTCGACGCTTTCCAGCCGGATCAGCGCCTCATCGCCCGTGGGGATTTCGAAGGGGATCTGCGCGTCGCGAATGCGTTGCCTTGCACGGGTAAGCCGCTTGGCCACGGCGGCTTCAGTCGAGAGGAAAGCTTTTGCGATCTCCGCCGTGTTGAATCCGCACAAGGTCTTCAACGCCAGCGCCACGCGCGCCTCCTGCGGGATCAGGGGGTGACAGCACGCGAACATCATCCGCAACTGGCTGTCGCTGATCTCGTCGTCGAAAAACACGGAGTCAGAAACATTGCCGTTCTCCGAGGTCCATCGCTCCGCCGAGGCGGCAATTCCGGGTTCCTTTTCCCGGAAATTGCTTTCCCGGCGGATGACGTCGAGCGCGAGATTCTTGGCGGTCCGCGTGATCCATGCCGCCGGATTGTCAGGAATGCCGTAGTACGGCCAGGTTTGCATGGCGCGCGCCATGGCCTCCTGCACCACGTCTTCCGCCAGCTGCAACCGCTCGATCCCGAAGGTGCGCGTGAGGATGGACACCAGCTTGACGGACTCGTGGCGGAACAGGTGTTCCGTCAACTGCGCCGACTCACGCGCCTGCGGGGTCTCGATGGGTTCGGGTTGCGCGTTCACGGCACTACTTCGTGGAGCTTGCCAGCATCTCGCTTGCGCGCTGCATGGTCGAGCACTGGGCAATCACCGGCCGCACTTCGATGGACCCGCCGTAGTTGAGTATGGGGTTTGCCTGGGCAATGGCCGTGGCCTCCTCGCAGCTGTCCACCTGCAACAGGAAGAATCCGCCCACGGCTTCCTTCGACTCGGCATAGGGACCGTCGGCCACGCTGCTGCCGTTCTTGCCGGAAACGAGCTTGCCTTCGCTCGCCAGAGGATGGGCCGTGACGATCTTTCCCTCGTTGGTGAGCCGCTCATGCCAGGCGGTGAACTGGCCCATGAACTCCTGGATCTGCTCAGGAGACAGCTCGTCTTCCCAGTGGGTGCCGCGGATTAGAAGTAGATAGTGGGTTTTCGCTGCATTATCGCTCATGTTCAGTGCTCCAATCGTTTCGTGAATGAGGATGTCTCCGACTTCTGTCTCAGGACTCAATCGGGATCCAGATTTCCATACCGCCAGTACCGGTGTCGGGGCAGAACTCCTCCGTATACCGTTCGAAACACGGCGCCTGCGCCACTTGGTGCCCGGACGCCGGCAACCATTCCGCCCAAATGCGTTGAATCATGTCGGGCAACGTCGACACGTCGCCGTGATGCGTGAACACCGCATATCGTTGCGGCGCGAGCTGAATGTGCTCGAAATCCTCCGGAAGTCCTGACGTATCGGAGACCTCCACGCCGCACAGGTAGTCGAACTCCT
>JAHDWY010000007.1:8548-21258 GCA_023384315.1 Candidatus Hydrogenedentota bacterium
GCCGTCATAGTTCCAACTCACGCCGTAGGAGTTGTTCCCCACCTGCCCAGGGACCTTTCCCAACTGCGGTGCGAACCGTGCCCATTGCGTGGGGATGTTCACACGCGTCTCAAAGTCGTAGCGGATATTCTGGCCCGCGATAATCATTTCCGGTCCATCCACAAACCGCGGTTCATCCAACTGCGGTTTCTGCCTCGCGTTCATCGTGTTCACCTCCTCCAGTAGGTCGGGAATGATTCCCGACCAGTCCCGTTCTCGGTCATCCGAGCAAATACCCGATGCCTGGTTCGCTCCAGGTCGATCTACACGCTATCGGTCCAGATCCGATCCAAGATGGGCCGTTCGCGCGCTTCTTTCGCCCTATCCAGGGCTTGATCGTCAGTTGGGCACGTTGACCCAGGGCTGCGCTTCGCTTGCCCTGGGCTACCACCTTGCGCCCCTCCGGGGCTGAAAAACCGAGTGTTCACAAATCGCACGAATTCGGAGCGCTGTTCCCTATTTCTCAGGCACCGTATCTCCGTCGCTTAGGCGTCCTCGCCCAAGGGGGTGGGAGCAGATGCCCTGGCGATCTTTCGTAAAGACTTGGGCGCGAACACCCAAGCCACGGGAACCTAGCCACCGAGTGTTTCAAATCTTGGTCAATCGTATTTGTTTCGGATTTCGACACTCGGATTTCGAATTTTCTTTCCTACATATCGACGATGGTCTTGAACCCGCCGTAGGCCATCCGCTTGAGGTCAAAGGGCATGTCGTCTTCTTTGCACATCTTCGAGAGGCGGGGGTCTTTCATGACCTTCGCGTTGACCTTGTCCCGGTGGGCCTTGGACTTGAAGACGATCCACGAGAACACGACCAGCTCACCGCGCTTGAGATCGGTCAGCTTCGTGAATGGCAGTCCGAAATCGACTTTCAGGTCCTCGCCCACGCACTCGCGATACTCGAGTGCGCCGTGTTCTTTCCACACCTTGCCTGCCATTCGGGACATGCGGCGGTAGGCATCGAGCTTCTTCCTCGGGACTGGCAGCACGAATCCATCTACGTACGGCATCCATCGCTCTCCTTGCCTTACGGCTGTTCCTCGCCGGGCACGATCACCATCCAACCCACGCCAAATGGGTCTTGCACCATGCCGAACCGCGGCGAGAAGAAGGTTCTGCCCAGGGGCATCTGCACCTGGCCGCCTTTCGACAACGCGTTGAACATTTTGTCCGCTTCGGCTTCGTCCTTGGCCGAGATCGACAGGGTGAACCCATCGAATTTGGGCGCGCCGTGGCAATAGCCGTCCGATGCCATTACCTCGGAGTCGCCGACGCGGAAACACGCGTGCATGACCTTCTCCTCCGACCCCGGGGCGACCTTGTCCGGCGGCGGCGGTTCGGGGCTGTCCTTGAAGCGCATCAGCATCAGGACCTCCGCGCCCAAGGCTTTCTTGTAGAACTCGAGGGCCTCCTCGCAACGGCCATCGAAGAACAAGTACGGTTGAATTGGCATGAGTATCCTTCCTTTCCTGCGGACCCGGCCAATGGCCACGACCGCCCATTGTCGCTGCAAGAAACGACTCACCAGAGACTTATCTGAATCGACCGCATCGCAGAACCGGACAGCCTTAATGCCAGTTCGTACGGCCTTCAGTATAACGACGAATGAGGAATTGCGAAATGGACACGCCGGGGAAATAAAGAAGTATCGTCCGCAGATTGCGCAGATTGCCGCAGATGAAACCGCCCAATTGACGCGCAGACGCCTTGTCCTGTAAGTTCCCCCCTTGCAAGGCGCTGCGGTATTCGTCCAACGAAGGAGTGCATTTCGTGAAGGGTCGTTTCATTCCCCTGTCCGTGATTCTGGTTCTCACCGCGGGCATGGCCCCCGCGTTCGCCCAGTTTGAGTTCGAGCCGAACGACCACGTGGTCTTCATCGGCAACGCGTTGCCGGATCGGATGCAACACGAGGGTTGGCTGGAGGCCTACCTCCAGAGCGCGAACCCCGGCAAGCAGCTCGTCATCCGCAACATGGGATTCACGGGCGACGAGGTGGCGGACCGGCCACGGGAAGAAGGGTTCCCGGCTCCGGACGAGTGGCTCACGCTCGCCAAGACGAAGGTCCTGTTCGCCTTCTTCGGATACAACGAGTCCTTCAACCACGACCCGGAGACCTTCAAAGCGGAATTGTCGGCGTTCATCAAGGAGACCTGCGCGAAGCAGTACGACGGCGAATCCGCACCGCGCCTTGTCCTCTTCTCGCCGATTGCCCATGAGGACCTCGATTCGCCCAATCTGCCGGACGGATCGGAGAACAACTTCTGGCTTTCCATTTACACCGACGCCATGGCGCGCGTAGCGGCGGACCACGGCATCCCCTTCGTCGATTTGTTCTCCCCATCGAAGCAACTCTACGACGAAAGCGACGCGCCGCTGACCATTAACGGCGTCCATCTCAATGACGAAGGCAACAAGGCCATCGCGCGGGTGATCGTCGAAGCCCTGGGCCAGACCATCGACGAGACGCACGTCGAGACGATCCGGCAGGCGGTGCTCGAAAAGAACTGGTGCTGGTTCAACCGCTACCGCGCCACGGACGGGAACGACGTGTGGGGATCGCGCTCCACGCTCAAATTCGTCGACGACCAGACGAACGCGGAAGTCTTGCAGCACGAACTCGTCATGCTGGACGTCATGGCCGCGAACCGCGACGCGGTCATCTGGAAGGCGGTTGAAGGCAAGGTCGTCCAGCCCGACGACAGCAACGTGCCGAATCCGATCCAGGTGAAGACGAACATCCAACCCGACGGCAAGACCGGCTCTCTCGACTACGTGCCCGCAAGCGAGGGCGTCAATACCCTGACGCTGGCGAAAGGCATGACTGCCAACCTGTTCGCATCGGAGGAGATGTTCCCCGAACTGGTCAATCCCGTGCAGATGGACGTGGACACCAAAGGCCGGCTCTGGGTCGCGGCGTGGCAGACCTACCCCAAGTGGCAGCCCGATCATGAAATGCTCGACCGCCTGCTCATCCTGCCGGATGAGGATCGCGACGGCGTTGCGGACAAGGCCATCACCTTCGCGTACGTGCACAATCCGACCGGGTTCACCTTCTGGAACGGCGGCGTCATCGTCGCGTCGGTGCCGGATTTCTGGTTCCTGAAGGACACCGATGGCGATGACGTGGCCGATGAGAAAACGATCCTCTTCAGCGGACTCGACTCGGCGGACACGCACCACTCGGCGAACGGATTCGATTACGGTCCCGACGGCTACATCTATTACCAGCGCGGCATCTTTAACGTGAGCAACGTGGAGACGCCGTGGCAGTCGGCGCAACTCGCGCATGGCCGCACGGGCATGTACCGCTTCAACCCGCGCACCTTCCGCTTCAGCTTTCACGCGGAGAATTCGCCCAACCCTCACGGCGGCGATTTCGACTACTGGGGCTACCACTTCGCGACGGACGCCACCTCGGGCCGCGCGTTCCAGGTGCTCATGGACGGCGAAGGCGGGTTCACCATGCACGAGATGTTTGAGAAGACTGTGCGGCCCGTGCCGTCGAGCGGCATCGTGTCGAGCACGCACTTCCCCGACGACATGCAGGGGAACTTCATCATCCTCAACGCCATCGGATTCCTCGGCATCAAGCAGTACCGTCTCGACAACAACGGCGGCGTAGTGCAGGGCAAGGAAGTCGAAGACCTGCTCGTGTCGAGCGATCCGAATTTCCGGCCCGCCGATTTCAAGTTCGGCGATGACGGCGCGCTCTACGTGGCGGACTGGGCCAACGCCCTCATCGGCCACATGCAACACAACATCCGCGATCCAGCCCGCGACCATCAACACGGCCGCGTCTATCGCATCACCGTCGACGGGCGGCCCTTGCAGGAGTCCGTCGCCATCGACGGACAACCCATCCCGGCGCTGCTGGATGTATTGAAACACCCGACGGATGGCGTTCGTCTGCGCGCGCGCATCGAGTTGAGCGAGCGCGATACGAAGGAGGTCATGACGGCGTTGAATGAATGGGTCGCCCAGTTTGACACGACGAAAGCGGAAGACGCCCATCACCTGCTCGAAGCGTTGTGGCTGTGCCAGCAGCACAACGTCGTGAACGAGGCCCTGCTGAACGCGGTCCTGTACTCGCCGGAACCCCACGCGCGGCGCGCCGCGGAACGCGTGAAGTACCTGTGGGAAATCGAAGGGCAGCTCGGCGGTGAGGAGAGTCACGGCGGCATGCACGCCCACCATGCGCGCAACACCAACGAAGACGTCTACGTCGACTACTTCAAACAGGAGCCTTCGCCGGAGCCGGAGATCGTCGACGGTACGATGGTGATCCACATTCAGACCTTGAAAGAACAGATGCGATACGACCGACGCAGCTTTGCGGTGGCGCCGGGCATGCCGGTAAAGCTCGTGTTCAAGAACCCTGACGCCATGGACCACAACCTCGTCATTACGCAACCCGGCGCGAAGTCGGAAGTCGCCATGGCCGCCATGATGCTCGGCCCCGGCGGCGTCGAACGTGGCTGGTTGCCGGACAGCAAGAAGATCCTCTTCGCGTCCGGACTGCTCGCCATGGGTCAGGAAGAAACGCTCGAGTTCACCGCGCCGGAGAAGATCGGCGAGTACGATTACGTGTGCACCTTCCCCGGCCATTGGATGCTCATGAACGGCGTGATGCACGTGGTCGACGATCCCCTGCAATGGATGAAGGACCACCCCGACGAAGAGCAGGGTCCCGCGCGGCAGTTCATCCGCGAATGGACCATCGCCGATCTCGCGGGCGAGTTGGACCAGCTCGCGAACGGCCGCGATCTCGACAATGGGAAAGCCGTGTTCGAAGCCGCGTCGTGCAACGCCTGCCACGGCGAAAGCGCGGCCGGCGGCCGCATCGGCCCCGACCTCGCCGGCGTCGCCGACCGCTTCCAACCCGACGCCATGCTCACGGAAATGCTCGACCCCTCGGCGGTGATCAACGAAGACTACAAGTCCTGGGAAATCCACATCGAAACCGAAGACGTCTTCGCCGAAAACACCCTCCACGGCCTTATCGTCGAACAAACCGACGACGCCCTCCGCGTCGTCACCAATCCCTTGCAAGACACCGAAGGCACCACCATCGCGCGAAATCAGATCACCGAAATGAAACCCGCGCCGCTGTCCACCATGCCTACGGGACTGCTGAACAGTTTTACCAAGGAGGAGATTCTGGATTTGATGGCGTATCTGCGATCCGTGCCCGCGCCGGAGGAGTGATTGGTTTTCGGACTGGATGCCTCGGCATCGTAAGGTTTGTCAACGCGGGGTTAAGGATTCTCTTGGAGTCCGATAATCCGTTCGACGACGACTTCGCCGATTGGTGTTGCGCCTTCCATGAACTGTCCGCGCGTGCCGACCCGAATCCGTCTCCGGTGAATTTGTTCGCGTAACTCTGGATTAACTATGAACATGGACGCCAAACCCTGAATTGGGATTGGCACGCTCTATTCGAAAGGGTTTCCGTTGTCATCAAGAAACTCTGGGTGTATCGCATATACCCCTTGGATATGCGGATCGTCACCGTCATACAGGAAATCACAACGGAGGTGTTGGTAGGTGATTCTGCGGCCCCCTTCATCCGGAGCATAGAGCCAATACCGGACGACAAAGTCTGCCGGGTGGCCCCAGCGCTGTTCGTATGATTCCATTGTCCCCGCATCCTTACAAGCGCCCATTGTAGAGACGGGCACGACGATCCGTGCTTGTCGAGCGCGATGATGCGAAAACGCTCGAACATTGCGCTCGCGTTTATCGGGCTTGGTTGCCTAGCTGAAATCGAAATCAGGTCCAGGATTCCACGTTGAGTCCATCCACGCGTTGGAACTCGCGGACATTCTTGGTGACGAGCGTTAAGCCAGTCGCCATGGCGTGTCCGGCGATGAGCAGGTCGTAAGGTCCAATCACAGCCCCGTCGCGCTCCAAGTTCGCACGGATTCGTGCGGCCGATTCGGCGGCGGCCCGGTCGAAAGGTAACTCGCTTACGGTCGTGACGAAGAACTGAACTTTCTGACGCTCCCTATCGGGGTCTTGGGCCTTGGCCAAACCGCAAAACAACTCATACACCGTAACCATGGAGACGGCGCATTCGCTGGGCGGAAGCTGACGAAGACGATCGGCGATTCCCGACCGTCGCCGGAGAACATCGATGCAGATGTCGGTGTCGAGCAGATATGCCACGTATTGCTATATGCCTTTTATCGGAGGGAGTTGGCCTTGCTCGGGGCGCTCGAAGGCGGGGTCGGAGATGTGGATGTCGTCGAAAAACCCTTCGGGCCAGGCGGTAGCGCGCATGGGCTCCAGGATGATCGCGTCGCCCTCTCGGCGCACGGAAACCGGACCCGTCGGCAAATGGATGTCCTTGGGCAAATGGACGGTTTGATGATCGCCGTCGCGTGTTACGTTTGCGGTGTCCATACCACTGAGTCTAAACGAGTTTTGCTGCTATGGCAAGGGGCGGAATGATTCTCTTCAAATCCGTTTCTTGTCGAGGACGCGTTTGTCTGCCTTCCGCAGGATTGGAATAAGACTCGATCCGCTTGTACTCCCGGGTCGGGAATCATTCCCACCTACTTTGCGGCGGCCTTGATTACCGGTGCCGTTGGAGGGGCGGCGACGTTAGCCCTCGTGCGCGCTGGCTGACTGGAGGTTAGCGGGTTGGTTAGTCGAATAGTGGTAGTTGGGGTTTTCGGAGGGCGGGATGTAGGGGAGGTCCCAGCGGGGGTGGGTGAGGTTTTCCCACCAGAGGTGAGGATCGGTCCAGTTCCGTGTGTCGGTTCGGCAGAGGGTGGCAGTGGAATTGCCGGTGGCCGCTTTGTATTCGTCAAAGCGTGGTTGCACATTATCGAAATGGAGGCCTTTCCAGGGGACTTCGAGTGCGGCCATGCCGCGGTCGGAACTTTCGTAGTGGTAGACGGGAAGGGTGTAGCCCACGACGCACCAGTAGGCAAACCCGAGGACGCCCAGGACGAGGGTAATCTTGATCAGCTTGCGGTTGCGCGCTCTGCTCATGGGTGCCACTCCGTCGTCCTGCCCTGTGGATAGTTTGCCAGCGTGATAAGTAATTCCGCAATCCTAAGCATGTTGTTCACAATTTGCGATTTCGACCCAGCCTACACGTGATTCTCATCCACCCGCGTCGCCGTGCACGCGTTTCCGGTCCAGGATTCGAGTTCGCGGAGGACGGCGTCTTTCAATTCGTCGAGTTCGGGGGTGTCGACGACGCGGCCGGAGAGGAGCCAGCGTTTCTGGCGAGATGTGAGATGAATGCGGAAGGCACCCTGCTCAGGATCGTCGCAGAACACGTCGATGGCGAGGGCGACGCGCCCTTTGCGGAACCAGATGAACCAGCCCCAATCTTCCTGCTCGTGTTGGATGTCGTCGTAGTGGCCGGTGACGATGGGCAACAGCCGCTCCGTCACCACGTCGCCGCCCCAGCAGCATTGGTTGATGTAGATGTCGGGATCGGCAACTTGGATGGGTTTTGTAAACGCGATCTCGAATGGCATTGGTAAGTCATCCAAGTTCGTTACGGCGCGAATGGCGCCATCTCGCTCCAATAGCTAAGCAAATCCAAATCGCACATGCGTTTCGGTGACGACTACAAAGTTGTCAGCAAGTCGGGCGTCGTATTCGTCCAGGAGTCTTTGAAGCACATCGATCTTGGATGCGGGCCGCTCGTCTTGAAGCCGAAGGAACACCACGCCGCGGTGCGGGCGTTTTTCACGGTAGACCTTCTCTCCGAAATCTTTGTCATTGGTGATGGGAATCCAGTTACCGGAATGGGCCAAGTCGAGAATGGCGTCATCGGCCATGCCCCGCGCTTCGTGATATACGGAGAAAACCTCGTGCGATTGGCTGCGCAGCCAATCTGCGACCGTGGGACCGGTGCACTCGTCAACCAGGAACCGCATCTCACGCGGGGTTCGGGGTCAGCGGCATGAATGCCGTATCGGAAAGGGAATGCGATGCAAACAGCAGACAGGCCTGAATGTCCTCACGGGCGAGTCCGTCGTACTCTTCGAGGATGTCGTCCACGGACGAGCCGCGCGCCAGCAGGTTGAGAATGTACTCGACGGTCAGCCGCGTGCCGCGAATGACCGGTTTGCCGGTCATGACCTTGGGATCAACCGTAATGCGTTCGAGTAGTTGTGCGTCCGTCATTTGCGCCTCCAATACCCATGATACGCAAAACGTGGAAATTGGACAACATGTACCCGCTTGATCACGAGGGTGAAGACTCATGGGCTGGAAGCCCGTGGCACCTCGAATCACGGGCTGGAAGCCCGTGGCACTTCGAAGAACCGCATCTTCGCGTTTCATTCCACTTTCGTGGCGATCCACCAGGTTGTGCCGCCGGCGTCTTTGATGCCGCCGCGTTTGTCGGCGTCGTCCTTTTTGATGGGTTCCTGCACGGAGGTGGCGCCGGCGTCGAGGGCGCGCTGGTAGGTTGCGTCCACGTCGGGGACGTAGACGTGCACGTGCGAGGGGACGGCGGGCCAGCCTTCCACGCAGTCGGCGATCATCACGACGGTGTCGTCGATGCGGACTTCGGCGTGCCGGACGCGGCCGTTCTCCCCGGGAACGCGTTGGAGTTCGATGGCGTCGAAGGCGGTCTTCAGGAATTCGATGGTACCGTCTGCGCCGTCGACGACGAGGTAGGGGGATGCGGAGTTGTAGCCGTGGGGTTTGTAGGATGTGGGCATGGGTTTGCTCCTCTAGTGTAGCGAATTCGAAATTCGTTTCATTTTTTGGACCGGTATCTTAGGGAACATCCCCCTACATCCCCCTTCAAAGACAGGACCGACAAAAGTCGTGGCGGGGGCGCAACATCCCCCGGCCCTGCGGGCCACCCCCTTCAAAGGGGGAATTGGATATCCAAATTCGTTGGTGTTTTCGCAATTTCTCGAATCCTCTCGATCTCTCTGCGGTGCGTTCCTGTCGGCGAACCGACATTTGTCGGTCCTGTCTTCAAAGGGGGACTTTGAGCAACACCTTACACAGGATCTTTGAGAAGGAACTTCGGGTTCAGGACACTGGAAGCTCATTTGAAAATACACGGGCGGGACGCCCATGCTCCTTTTACTTTCGCAGCGGTATCAGGGCGCGGATTCTGGGATCGCGGAGGAAGAGTCCGCCCCAGATGAAGACGCCGAGTACGATGGGCATGAAGAAGGCTTCTTCCACGCGGACGTGTGTTGCGGTTGCGCCGCCGAGGTAGCCCGTTAACAGGATCGCGCCGAGCACCGAGGTCTGGGGGATGACGTAGAGGATCGTGCAGCCGAGTTCGACGATGCCGAGAGGAATCGCGAGACTGACGGGATAGCCGAGGTGCTCGAAGCCTTCGAGCACGTCGGGCGGTTTCAGGAATTTCATGGTGGCGCTCATGAGCAGCATCAACACGGGAAGCGCGCTCATGATGTAGCCGGTCCAACGGGCGGCCTTGGAAACGGGGGCGATTTCCGATGACATTAGAGTTCTCCTTATGTGTTCGCGGACTTGTCGGCTAGCTGCTCTTCACCAGGGTTTCTAGTTTGTCGAAGGATTCGCTCCAGCCGATGCCGCACATTTCGCGGTGCTGGCCTTGGGGAAGGCCGGTATGTCGCAATGTGAACCGCGTCCTACCGTCGTGATCCTCGAAGGTCAACGTGACGATCAGTTCGTCCGCCCAGTCGCCGTCCATGCCGTAGTGCGCCGCAGTGACGGAGTTGCCTTTCTCATCGGCAAATGCGTCGGTATAGACGATGCGTTCCATCGGAACGATCTCCTGATAGACGCCAACGCCCCAGTAGTCCTGACCTTCCGGCGAGCGCATGCAATAGTGGTACTGGCCGCCTTCGCGGAAGTCGGCCGTATACGCGGGCACCGTGAAATGTTCCGGACCCCACCATTGCTGCAACAGGTTTGGGTCGCTCCACGCTTTCCACACGCGCTCGCGCGGCGCGTCAAAGACGCGCGTAATGGTCAATGCGTCGCCTTTCGTATCGATAGTCGTTTCGGTGTTGACAGACATGATTGTCTCCTTCTCGGCGCGGTTATGCCGTCGCGCCCGCGTCGGATTCGGCGATGGCTTTCATATCGGCGAGGCCCTTTTCGAAGTTGTCGCCAATCATCTTGTCCATATCCATGAACAATCCGACAGCCTTGCCCATGAAATTGTTTTCGCCGTGCATACTCCAGGTGACGTTGGTTTGATCGCCTTCGGAGTGGAACGTGAACTCGGCGGTGTTCGTCGCTTTCATAGGCTTCAGGAACTCCAGCTTGATCCGAATGCGGTCGTTCGGCTGGCTTTCCTCGATGGTCATGATCCCCTCGCCCACGTTCTTGTCGCCGACCCAGGCGTACTTCGCACCGGGTCCCTGATCCGGGCCCTCGTAGGTCGTGTTCATGTCGGGGTCCAACTTGCCCCAGGGGTTCCACGCCTCCCACTTATGGAAATCGTTGACCTGCGCAAACACGACAGACGGCGGAGCCGCGATTGTCGCCGAGCGCGAAACGCGGAACTCCGAGGGGCGCGTGGATATCACGATCGCCAAAGCAACGACTGCAACAACCAGTACTGCCGCGAAAACGAGCAGTACTTTAAGCATGGGGGTTCTCCCAAAGGTTCCGAGTCATTCCAGCCTTGCACGCTCGAACTAGACAGTTTATACAACAAAAGGCGTTCTATTTGCCTGTTACCGGCCTCTCACTTCAAGAACCGTAGGTTGGCTTCTGAGGCCAGCCTTCCGGCGAGTCCTCGAAATCTTCCTGGCGTCCGTACGGTGTGCGGTCGAGAAGGCTGTACGCGTCGGTCAAGCCTTCGACGCCCCGGGCGTACGTGGAGTACGTGTGGAACACGTCGCCGTTCACCTTGAAGAACACACTCAAGCCGTGGGCCTCGCCCTTCATGAACCAGGGTTCGTCGCCGCTGCGCTTCTGCAGTTCTTCCTTGCTGCGGAAATTGTATTCCGGCGGCGCGACCGACTCGTCTAACGTGACGTGGAAGTCGTAGTTGAAATCGCTCCCGCGGGACGAGTACCAGGGGATGGTCCAGCCACGATCCTTCTTGTACTCTGCGAGCTTTGCATAGGGCGCGCGCGAAACCGCCACGAACTGCGTGTCGCGCTGCCGTAGCATCGACAGATCGCCTTGCGCGTCGATGAACCCGGTGCATCCCAAGCAGCCTTCTTCCCACTCGGGGTCGAACATGAAGTGGTAGACGATGAGCTGATGGCGTCCGTCGAAGAGATCGCCCAAGGAAACGTTGCCGTCGGGCCCTTCGAACTCATAATTCTTGTCCAGTCGCACCATGGGCAAACGGCGCCGCATGGCGTTGACTGCGTCGAGGTGTTTGGTGAGTTCCTTCTCGTGAAGGAGTAGGGCTTTACGTTTCGCCAGCCACTCGTCTTTCGATACGACCGGCGGATGGGGAATTGCAGTCATCATGGTTGTCCTCGTGCGTTCGAGACCGTCTCGAAATAGTCTCGGAAAATGAAATTCCGGTCGGTACGCTAGTGTTTCCGGGTGAGTTCGAGCCGCATCATCTGAAACTCCTCACCGGTTTTTGGGTTGGTGCCGAAGGATTCGACCGTCTTCGTGTCAGGACCGGTGATCGTCTCGATCTCGCGGATCACCGCCGGCTTCTTCGTAACCGGACAACTGTAGGTGTACACCCAAGTCAGCGTCTTGCCATCCGGCGACAATTCGCCAACGCCGCTGCCGATACCGGTACTCATGGTGTCCACCCAGGTGGCCACGAACTTCTGTTGCACATTGTCAAATCCATAGATGGCCAACGCGCTGTATGGACCCATCCCCGGCGTTTCGCCCGACATCTCGGCCTGGGTATAGTGGCCGTTCATGATTGTTTTCACGGTCGATTCGCCTTCGCTGACCATGGGTTCCGTTCCGGGCGCCATCCACATGGTCGTTTTCGCGCGCCATTCACCGACGCCTTCCGCGAGAAACTCGTGCATGGGTCCGGGCGTTCCGGCGAGCATGCACGCTTGCATGTCTTCTTCCGTCCAGCCGGGCGGCAGCGGGATTGCCGGCTGTTCCTCTGCGGATTTCTCTCCGGACGGCGCGGCAACCGCGATCGATCCGGTGATGACGACTAATGTGGTTACTGCGACTGCGGCGAATACGAACAATCTGGTGGTTCTCATGGTTTTGTCTCCCTTTCTTTGATTTTCAGATTGGCAGTTCCATTGACTTTCGCTTATTCGTTGCGCGCTCGATCAAAACCCCAAGGACTGCGTTGCGGGATCGTCGGCTACAGGCCGTACTTCGACGCATCCGAAGCGGGCGCCGGGGATTTGTGCCGCGATCGCAAGCGCGTCCTCCATATCCGTGGCGTCGATGATGTAAAACCCGCCGACCTGTTCCTTCGTCTCTGCGAAAGGGCCGTCCGTCGTCATCGCTTTGCCTTCGCGAACGCGGACCGTCCTGGCGGTTGCGGAAGGCTTGAGCCGGTTCGCGCTAACGAAATTACCGTTGGCCTTGATGCGGTTCGTGAACTCCAGGTACTCCTGAAAGTGCTTCTCCGCATCGGCCACCGGCATGTCTTCCATCACCTTCTCCGCGCATATGAGACACAGAAATTTCATGGTCGGCTCCCTTTCTCGTTCTCGTTTTCTTCGCGCGTGTACAACCCACGCGACGCTATCCTTTGTAGGCGCTTTCCAGTGCCGCGATGTCGAGTTTGAC